>NZ_JBEYFP010000974.1:0-2058 GCF_040634455.1 Kitasatospora sp. NPDC007106 | reverse complement strand
CCGCCGCGCCGCAGTACGCCGCGCTGCCCGCGGCCGCACCGGCCGCAGCCCCGGCCGCACCCGCCCAGGACCACCCCGTCTACACCGTCCGCGACACCCGGCCCGCCGACAGTCTCTGGTCCATCGCCGAGCACCAACTCGGCTCGGGGGAGCGGTGGCAGGAGATCGCCCGGCTCAACGACGGCCGGGTGATGGACGACTCCGGGCGGCGGTTCGACGCCGACCGGCCGATCCACCCCGGCTGGAAGCTGCTGATGCCCGGCGACGCCAGGCCGGACGCCGGCGGCGGCGGCGCCCCGCAGCAGAGCCCCGCGCCCGCCCCGCAGCACTCCTCGGTCACCGTCGCCCCCGGCGACAGCCTCTCCGCCATCGCGCAGCGCGAACTCGGCAGCGGCGACAGGTGGCCCGAACTCTTCGAGGCCAACCGCGGCGTCCGCGCCCCCGACGGCGAACGGCTCACCGACCCGGACGTGCTGGTCCCGGGCACGGTGCTGGCCGTCCCCGGTGCCCCGCAGCCCGCTCCGCAGCAGCCGCAACCCGATCAGCAGGCCCCGCAGCCGCCCGCACAGTCCACCCCCGCGCCCGCAACTCCCGCGCCGGCCACGCCTGCACCCGCGAGCCCCGCGTCGAGCACGCCCGCACCGAGCACGCCCGCCCCCCACAGCCCCGCGCCGAGCACACCGGCGAAGCACACCCCGCCGCCGGCCGTCCCCGCCGGGGTCGGCCACGAGGCGCACGCCGCCTCCGGCGACTACACCACCGCGCTCGCCGCCTCCACCGTCGGCGTGCTGCTGGCGGCCATCATGATCGGCACGGTCGCCCGGCGCCGCGGCGACCAGCAGCGCGTCCGCAGGCCCCGGCACCGGATCACCATGCCGGCGCCGTCCGCCGCCGCCTTCGAGGCCGAGCTGAAGGCCCGCCAGAACGTGCCCGCGCTGGAACTGCTGGACCGCGCCCTGCGAACCCTGGCCCGCAACACCGTCCGCACCGGCAAGCGGCTGCCCTCCCTGGTCGCCGCGCGGATCACCCCCGGCCGGACCGTCGAACTCCACCTGTCCGGGCCGGCCGTGCCGATCGCCCCCTTCCGGGCCGCGCACGCCGCCAACGTCTGGTGGTGCCCCGAGGACTCCAACGAACTGCTGTCGCCCGGCCAGGCCGCCAAGTCCTCGGCGCCCTACCCGGCCCTGGTCACCCTGGGCACCTCGCCGGACGGCTCCGTCGTCCTCGCCGACCTCGAGACCGTCCGGCTGGTGCACCTCTCCGGCCACCCCGACGACGCCCGCGACGTGCTGCGCACCCTCGCCCTGGAACTCGCCAACAGCCCGCTCGCCGACCGCCTCCACCTGCACCTCGTCGGCTTCGCCGAGGACCTGCCGATCGCCGGCCGCGCCGCCGAACGCGTCCACCGCTACGACTCGCTGGAGCAGGCCCTCGGCGCACTCGGCCCGCGCACCGCCCGGGCCCGCGCCACCCTGGTCGCCGCCGAGGCCACCAGCCCGCGCGACGCCCGAAGCCGAGGCCGGTCCGACGAGGCCTGGGTCCCCGAGATCGTCCTCTCCGCCCAACCGCCCGCCGGCCAGGTGCCCGCCGAACTCGGCCGCCTGCTCGACGCCAAGCCGCGCAGCTGCCTCGCCGTCATCACCCGTGCCCCGGAACGCGGCAGCGGACCCGTCGCCCGCTGGACCCTGCCCGCCACCGGCGCCGCCACCCTGCCCGGCCTGCACCTCCAGGTCGAACTGCAGCGCCTCGACGACACCCAGTACGCGAACCTCGCCGAACTCGTCCGCGCCTCCGGCGACACCACCCAGCACCCGGCACCCGAGTGGACCCTGGACGGCCCGGGCGACGACCTCGAACCGGCCGAACTGCCCGTCCCCGTCCCCGTGCTGGCCGCCGTCGGCAGCACCGCGGACAGGCGGCCGGCCAACGGTGCCAACGGTGCCAACGGCCCCGACGACGCCGACGACGCCGCGCCGCGGCTGATCGCCCGGGTCATCGGCACCGGCGCCAGCCCCTTCGCGGGCACCGCCCCGACCGCCACCCCGCCGCAGCCCGGGA
>NZ_JBEYFP010000973.1:0-2059 GCF_040634455.1 Kitasatospora sp. NPDC007106 | reverse complement strand
GGGTCAGGACCGCGCTGTACGAGGCGGAAGTCGCCCTGCACGACGGCGACGCCGCGCCGCGCAGGGCCCTGTGGTCGCGGGCGGAGCCCGTGAGCATCCTCGGGGCGTGGCACAACGCGGTCGGCCGGGAGCAGGTCGACGACCTCTTCTCCGCCCTGGAGGCGAGCTTCTCCGACTGCACCGCCTACCGGTTCGAACTGCTCGCCGCCGACGTGGTCGGCGACCTGGCCTACACGGCGGGCCTGGAACACGTGTCGACGTCGGTCGACGGGCAGCCGCGGACGTACGTGCTCCGCGCCACCCAGGTCTACCGCCGCGAGGGCGGCGAGTGGCGGGTGGCCCACCGCCACGGGGACACCGTGACGGGCGGGTGACGCCGGGTCACCACATCGCCGCCCTCCTGGGGTCCGGCACGAACGATCGGCGCGTCGATGGGCGACACGCCCGAGTGTCGCGGAGCGGGGCAGGGGGCTGGCGGTTACGTTCGTACACGTGACCGGCAATGACGCAGTCCTGGCGCTGGTGGTCGCCACCGCGCTCGGCTTCGACTTCACCAACGGATTCCACGACACCGGCAACGCCATGGCGACCTCCATCGTCACCGGCGCCCTCCGGCCGCGTGTGGCGGTGGCCGTCTCCGCCGTCCTCAACCTGGTCGGCGCCTTCCTGTCGACCGCGGTCGCGGCGACCATCGCGAGCGGCCTGGTCGACAGCGCCGACGTGACCCTCACCGTGGTCATGGCGGGCCTGGTCGGCAGCATCCTGTGGAACCTGACCACGTGGTACTTCGGGATCCCCTCCAGCTCCTCGCACGCACTGATCGGCGGCGTGATCGGGGCGACCATGGCGGCGGCTGGAGCCTCGGCCGTCAAATGGCAGGGCCTGGTCGCCAAGGTGATCGTGCCCGCCGCGCTGTCGCCCTTCATCGCCGGGTCGGTCGCCGCGCTCGGCACCTACCTCGTCCTGCGGATCACCCGCCGCACGGCCGAGGGCCCGCGACGGCACGGCTTCAGACTCGGCCAGGTCGGCTCGGCCTGCATGGTCTCGCTCGCCCACGGCACCAACGACGCGCAGAAGACCATGGGCGTCATCACCCTGGCGCTGATCGCCAACGGCTCGCTGCACGCCGGCGCGAGCGCTCCGAGCTGGGTGATCACCTGCTGCGCGGTGGCGATCGCGCTCGGGACCTACATCGGCGGCTGGCGGGTGATCAGGGCGCTCGGCAAGGGGCTGGTGGAGATCGAGGCGCCGCAGGGCATGGCCGCCGAGTCGGCCTCCGCCGCGGTCATCCTCGCCTCCACCGACTTCGGCTACTCGCTCTCCACCACCCACGTGGCCACCGGCTCGATCCTCGGCGCGGGGGTGGGCCGACAGGGCGCGGTCGTGCGCTGGCACATCGCCCACCGCATGGTGGCGGCCTGGCTGATCACCCTTCCGGCCGCGGCCGTGGTCGGCGCCCTCGCCTACTGGGCCGCGAACGGGATCGGCGGCACCGCCGGCGTGGGCGTCGTCTTCGCGGTGCTGGTGCTGGCCTCGGTCGCCTTCTACGTCGCCTCCCGGCGCCCGGCCGTGACCCCGGAGAACGTCAACGCCGCATGGACGGACTAGGACGTGTCGGACCCGCCCCGGGCCGTCCCGCATCCCCCGCAGGCGAGGTGAGCCGCATGGACTCCTGGATCAACCTGAACGCGCTCTGGAAGATCGTCGTGGTGGGGCTGCTCGCCGGAGCCGGGCTGCCCGCACTCTTCGCCGTCGGCGTACGCGTCCTCAACCCCCCGGCGGGGGAGGGCGACCAGCCCGGCCGGGCCCCGTCCGCCCGTCCGCTCCACGTCGCGGTCGCCGTCCTGTGCTTCGCCGTCGTCCTCGCGGCGATCGGCTGGGGCGTGTCCGTCATCGTCAACCCCGGCTGATCCGTGCCGGCACGGCAGCACGGCACCACCACCGACGGCCGGTGGGAGCGACCCCGGGTCGCCCCCACCGGCCGGCGGGACCCCCCACCCCCCGGGTGGTCCGGCCCCGGCGGCCGCCGCCGGCCCGGCCCGGTCAGTGATCGGTATTT
>NZ_JBEYFP010000972.1:0-2063 GCF_040634455.1 Kitasatospora sp. NPDC007106 | reverse complement strand
CCTTCCTGAGGGACGCATCCGCCGCAGTACTCGGCCACCTCCAGGAGCCCTCCAGGTCGAGCGCTTCTTGATCTGCACGCTCGAGACACCCTGAGTGCTCCTCCAGCAGCGGCTCGCCGTCGCTGAAGCCGAAGGCCGTGTCGGCGGGGGACAGCACCTCGCCCCAGCGGCCGAATCCGCCGTCGGTGACCTCCAGGTGGATCCGCCTGAGCAGCGGGGGCATCGGATGCCCGACCGCGGCCTCGAGTTCGGCCGCGGGTGGCGCCCGTGGTGGCAGCTCGCCGAGGCGGTCCTGTCCGCGGATCCGCTGGAGGATGTCGTCGTCGGTCATGCCGGCGTCGGTAGCAGCCGCCCCTGTTGCTCCGTCAGGGCCGGCGCGCCGGACGGCACTCGACCGAACACCCGGGGAGAGCGGCGCGTGCTTCGGCCCGGCACCGGCCCGTCGCTGCCGCTCGGCACCACGGCGCTCACGCAGCTCCGACTCGCAACAGACGAGCCACAAGTCGGCCAACTCTTCGAGCAAATCGCCGAGGTGTGCGCGTGAGACGCCGCAGAAGGCAGGATGGGTCAAGGCCATACGGGCCCACTTCTTGGTCACGCTCGAAGAACCCGTGCGGCAGCATCCACTGTGCGAGTCGTTGGATTCCGTCCGGCGGATGAGGACTTAGGTCAGGTCAAGTTCGCCGACTCGCTGATTCCCGCTGGTCTCCCCGGTCGGCCGGAACCCGAGACCCAGGTAGAAGGCTTCCGGACCGTTTCCGCCCGGGTGCCAGGTGGTCGTCAGGCGAGTGCCGCCGCGGCGGCGAATCTCAGCGGCCACGGATTGCACCGCGAAGCGGCCGTACCCACGCCCTTGTTCCCCGGCTGCGATGTTGAGGCGCCAGAGGCCGGAGCGAAGGTCGGTGCCCCGACCGTCACCGGCGAAGTCGATGTCGAAGAACGCCATGACGAAACCAACGGGCCGGTCGCCGTCAAGGATGAGTCGGGGCCAGGCCGTGTCGGGGTGCACATACGCTTCTGCAAGCGACTTCACGACCGGAGCGACCAGGTGCTCCTGGTCTGGACGCACCTTCAGGCCGATCGCGGCGTCGAAGTTGTCGGGGCTGATGTTCTCCAAGCGGAGCATGGTCTTCATTCGGGAACTGTAAGCCAGTGGATCAAGCGGGATTCTGTGCCCGCCCCACAGGCGGCCTGCCGATCGACCACCGCTCCGACTCGTCAGCCCAGTACACGCACCAACCTCACTCGCGGACCGCGCCGTAATTCACCGTGCACGAGCAGGGCGAGCGAGTAGGGTGACGCAGCCCGTCCGGTGATCAACGGGGCCGGGTTCGGTGCGGAGGAGGGGGAGACGCATGGAGTCCGACACCGTGGTACGTCCGGGGGCGGCCGGGCCGGAAGGTCCGGGTGGCCGGAGGCGGCCCAATGCGGTGGGCCAGGCTTCCGCAGCGTTGGTGCTGGCCGGGGGAGTGCTCGGCGCGATGTGGGGGGCGGGCCTGTTCTCCGGCACCCCGGCGCCTGCCGCCGCGGGCAAGCCTGCCGTGTGCAACCCGCCGAATGCCACCGACTCGCCCGAGTACCCGGCCCTGTGCGCCGCGCTCAACCGCCGCGACCTGCCGGCGCTGCTCGGTGTACCGACGGAGCACGTCTCGGTCGCGCAGTCCGGCGGCGGCCCGACCACCTACTGGGACGGGACGACCGAGTTCGACGCCTCCGCCCAGGTGCAGGTCGGGCCGGTCATGGTCCGCATCTCCCACAACCACGACGTGTCGGTGCGGGACATCGCCGGCCTCGCGAGCCTGCGCGCCGAGCCGGCGACGGTACTGGGCCACCCCGCGGCGCGCTACCGCAGCACCACCCTGGCCCTGGTCTTCAAGGGCGGGAAGAGCAGCACGGGCACCGGCGGCACCGCCCGGCACCTCGCGGTCGCCATCGGCCCGGACGAGGGCGCCGACACCGTCGAGTTCGCCGTCTGGCGCCAGGACGACGAGCCGCCGGACGAGGGGGCACTGCTGCGGATCGCCGAGCAGGTCCTCCCCGCCGTCCAGGGCTGGCTGCCCGCC
>NZ_JBEYFP010000971.1:0-2064 GCF_040634455.1 Kitasatospora sp. NPDC007106 | reverse complement strand
CCGGTCGGCACCGTGTCGCTGCACCTGGTGGACCCGGCCAGGCCCGAGCCGTGGACCGGGTCCGGCCCGCGCGAGGTGATGGTGACCGTCCGCTACCCGGCCCGGGACGCCGGGCACTACCCCACCGCCCCGCAGATGCCGGCCGCGGCGGCGGCCGTCTTCGAGACGATGTACCGCAACGGCGGCGGCCTGCCGATGGACCGGGTGGCCTGGGCACAGACCCGCACCCATGCGCACGAGGGCGCCCCCGCGGACCTCCGCGGCGGGCCGCGCCCGGTGGTGCTGTACTCGCCCGGCGGCGGTGACCCGGCCGCGTTCGGCACCACCCTGGGCGACGACCTCGCCTCCCGCGGGTACGTCGTGGTGACGGTCGACCACACCTACGAGGCGCCGGCCGTGGAGTTCCCCGGCGGCCGGGTGGCGGCGAGCCGGATGGACGCCGAGGTCGCCGCCGTCCAGGACCCGGACCCGGTGAAGGCGGAGGCGAAGCTCACCGCGCTGCTGCGCAAGCTCGTCGACGTCCGGGTCGCGGACACCCGTTTCGTGCTGGACCAGGTCGGCGCGCTCGCGGCCGGCCGCAACCCGGACGCCGAGCACCGGCGGTTGCCGCAGGGCCTCGGTGCGGTGCTCGACCCGGGCCGCATCGGCATGTTCGGCCAGTCGGCCGGCGGCTTCACCGCCCTGCAGACGATGCACGACGACCCGCGGATCGCGGCCGGCGAGAACCTGGACGGCGTGATTGGCTACGTTGGCGACGACCACGACCCGGCGCACCCGTCGACCGTCGCCGCCGACGGCCTCGACCGGCCCTTCCTGCTGATGGGCAGCGAGGGCAACGACCACCGCACCAACCCGTCCTGGGGCGCGCTCTGGCAGCACAGCACCGGCTGGCACCGCGACCTCACCCTGACCGGCGCGGCGCACGGCAGCTACACCGACCTGGAGTCGATCGTGCCGCAGCTCGCCCGGCAGCTGGACCTGCCGCCCGGCACCGCCGCCGACCTGATCGGCACGGTCGACCCGGAGCGGGCCGTCGCCGCCGAGCGGGCCTGCACCGCGGCCTTCTTCGACCGGACCCTGCGCCACCGGGACGGCGGGCTGCTCGACCGCCCCACCGACCGGTTCCCCGAGCTGCGCCCGGTGGACTGACCCGCGCCCGGAGAAACGCCCGCCGCCCGCTTCCTCGGGGTGCTAGCTTAAAACCTAGAGACCCTAGGAAAGGCGGTCGGGCGATGGTGCGTGCCGGACTCACGGCGGCGAAGCTCACCGAGGCGGCCGCGGAGATGGCCGACGAGGTCGGACTCGACCGCGTCACCGTCTCCGCGCTCGCCCGGCACTTCGGCGTCAAGGACGCCAGCCTCTACTCCCACATCAAGAACCTCCGGGAGCTGCGCGTCCGGATCGCCCTGCTCGGCGGCGCGGAGATGACCGACCGCATCGCCGCCGCCGTGGCCGGCCGGGCCGGCAAGGACGCCCTGGTCGCCTTCGCCGACGCCTACCGGCAGTACGCCCTCGCCCACCCCGGCCGCTACGCCGCCACCCAACTGCAGTTCACCCCCGAGGAGATCGCCGACTCGGCCGTCGTCCGCCGCAGCGCCGGCCTCACCTACGGCATGCTCCGCGCCTACGGCCTCGCCGAGCCCGACCTCACCGACGCCGGCCGGCTGCTGCGCGCCGCCTTCCACGGCTACATCCACCTCGAACTCAGCGGCGGCTTCGGCCACCCCCGCACCGTCCAGGAATCCTGGGACCGCTCGCTCGACGCACTCCACGTCCTGCTCGAGAACTGGCCCGCCCGACCCGACCGGAGCCCCCGATGACCACCGCCACCACCATCACCCGGACGGGCACCCTCGCCGTCCCCGGCGCCACCCTCCACCACGAAGTCCGCGGCAGCGGCCCCGTCCTGCTGCTCCTCCCGGGCGGCGCCGGCGACGCCGGAATGTACGCGGGCATGTACGCCGAACTCGCCGCCCGGTACACCGTCGTCACCTACGACCCGCGCGGCCTCTCCCGCAGCCCCCTCGACGGGCCGCTCACCGACCAGCGGGTGGACGTCTGGAG
>NZ_JBEYFP010000970.1:0-2068 GCF_040634455.1 Kitasatospora sp. NPDC007106 | reverse complement strand
ATGTCGTCTGATCGTCACACAGGTGCCCGGGCGGGCGGATCCCGAATCTCGCGATGTATCGCGAGAGGATGGCAGCTTGCGATATATCGCGCAGGCGCGCGGGACGGGGTCGTCCTCGGCGACCTCGGCCGTGCGCCGCACCATCAGCTGCCCCAGCTGCTCCATGCAGCGGACGGCGACGGCGGCCAGCAGGTCCTGGTGGTCGGCGAAGTGCCGGTAGGCGGCGTTGTGGGAGACGCCGGCCTCCCGGCTGACGGCGCGCAGCACCACGGCCGAGGGACCGCCGGTGCGGGCGAGGGCGACTCCGGCGTCGATCAGCGCCTCGCGCAGATTCCCGTGATGGTATGTCCGATTCTCCAAGGTTTCACCGCTTTCCCAGCCAGATGTTGACATTGTCCACTTCGGGTGGAAACGTGTCAATCACCGCATGTTGTCACTGTCAACATGCATGGCGGATGGAGCCACCGATGCCCGCCCTCACCCCTCGCCGACGTCTCCTCGTGCTGGCCACGGTCTGTCTCGCGGCGTTCGCGATCAACCTCGACACGACGATCGTGAACGTCGCCCTGCCCGACCTCAGCCGGCAGCTCGACGCCACCACCCGCGACCTGCAGTGGGTGGTGGACGGCTACAACCTCGCCTTCGCCGCGCTGGTGCTCAGCGCCGGCTCGCTCGGCGACCGGTTCGGTCGCCGGCCCGCCCTGCTGCTCGGACTCGCCGGGTTCGCCGCGACCAGCACCGTCGGCAGCGCCGTCGGATCGCCCGGCGCGCTGGTGGCGGTCCGGTTCGCGATGGGCGCCTGTGCCGCGCTCATCTTCCCGACCACCCTGTCGATCATCACCAACACCTTCCCCGACCGCCGCTCCCGGGCCAAGGCGGTCGGCGTGTGGGGTGCCGTCACCGGTCTCGGCGTCGCGGTCGGCCCGGTGGTCGGCGGCGTGCTGCTGGCGCACTTCGGCTGGCCCTCGGTGTTCCTCGCGCTGGTGCCGGTCGCCCTCCTCGCGCTGGTCGCCACCTGGCTCTGGGTGCCGGAGTCCAGCAACCCCGGCTCGGCCCGCCTCGACCTGCCCGGGCTCGCCGCCTCCTCGGCCGCCATCGGCGTCCTGGTCTACACGATCATCGAGGCGCCGGAGCGCGGCTGGGGCGCACCCGCCACCCTGGCCGGGTTCGCCGCCACGGCCGTGCTCACCGCGGCCTTCGTCCGGATCGAACGCGGCCGCGCCCACCCGATGATCGACCTGTCGCTCTTCCGCACCCCGGCCTTCTCGGCCGCCAGCGGCTCGGTCACCCTCGCGTTCTTCGCCCTCTTCGGCTTCATCTTCCTGGTGACCCAGTACTTCCAGTTCATCCGCGGGTACGGCACGCTCTCCACCGGCGTCCGCATCCTGCCGGTGGCGCTGACCATCGCCGTCGGCTCGCTCGGCGGTGTCGCCCTGGTCGCCCGGCTCGGCACCCGCGCCGTGGTCACCACGGGCCTCGTCCTGCTGGGCGTCTCCTTCGCCTGGATCGCCGCCTCGCCGGCCTTCGTGTCGTACGAGCGGATCGTGGGCCAGATGGTGCTGATCGGCCTCGGCCTCGGGCTCACCACCGCACCGGCCACCGAGTCGATCCTGAGCGTGCTGCCGCCGGCCAAGGCCGGTGTCGGCTCCGCCGTCAACGACGCCACCCGCGAGGCGGGCGGCACCCTCGGCGTGGCCGTCCTCGGCTCCGTCTTCACCTCGCTCTACGCGAGCCGGCTCGCCGACACCGCCTTCTCCGGACTCCCGTCCCGGACGGCCACGGCGGCCGAGGACTCCGTCGCCTCCGCACTCGGCACGGCCTCGGGCCTCGGGCGGGCCGACCTGCTGACCGCCGTACAGACCTCCTTCATGGACGCCTTCCACCTCGCCTGCCTGGTGGCCGCGGCGATCTGCCTCGTCGGTGCGGTCGGCGCCGGACTGGCGCTGCCCGGCCGGTTCCCGCTCCGGCCCGGCGGGCACGGGACGGCGGAAGGCGACCACGGCGACCGCACCGGCCCCACGGACCGCGGTGCCACCGCCCCGGCACGGACGGCCCCGGCCGCCCCGCC
>NZ_JBEYFP010000969.1:0-2068 GCF_040634455.1 Kitasatospora sp. NPDC007106 | reverse complement strand
GCAGGAAAACCCTGGGGACGGACGGGCAGTTGAGGCACCGACCGGATGGGACACTAGCGGAGATGATGCCGAGCATGGCCATCGCCTGCCCGCCCATGGCCATCGGGTCGGTCACGCCGACGACCTGGACGGCCTTGGCGTCGATCAGCCGCTGCAGCCGCTGCCGGGCGGCCGAGGCCGACAGGCCCACCTTGGGGCCCAGGTCGGCGTACGCGATCCTGCCGTCCGTCTGCAGCTCGCGCAGGATGGCCCGGTCGATCTCGTCCAAATTCGCAACTCCTCGGTCCGTCGACCTCCGCACCCTACCGTCAGGCCGCCGGCCCGAGGAGGGTGCCGGCGGCCTGCGGGCGGACGGGGGTCAGCCGATGAGCTGGGCCAGGGCGACGGAGAAGACGTCGGTGTGCGCGTCCACGTCCGCCTCGGTGGTGGCGGGGCACATCAGGGCCATGTTGTGGAAGGGCGTCATCAGGATGCCGCGGTTGGCCAGGTACAGGTGGAGGAAGTCCTCCAGCTCCGGGTCGGCGACCTCGGAGGAGGCGGTGCCGGTGCGGGGGGCGGGGCTGGCGAAGCGGTACTCGGTGCGGGCGCCGAGCCGGCTGACCGACCAGGGCAGGCCGTGCGCGTCGATCGCCTGCTGGACGCCGGCCTCGAAGCGCTCGGCGAGCTTGCCCATGCGTTCGAAGGCGTCGTCGGTGAGCACGTGCTCCAGGGTGGCGCGCATCGCGGCGACGGAGAGCGCGTTGCCGGCCAGGGTGCCGCCGACGCCGCCCATGTCGACCAGGTCGAGGTCGGAGCGGCCGAGCAGCCGGTCCGCGAGTTCGGCGGAGAGCCCGTACGCGCCGGCCGGGATGCCGCCGCCGATGGCCTTGCCGATGGTCAGCATGTCGGGTTCGAGGAGCCAGGCGGCGGTGCAGCCGCCGGGGCCGGCCGAGAAGGTGTGCGTCTCGTCGTTGATGAGCAGCACGCCGTGCCGGCGGGTCAGCTCGCGGACGCCGGCCAGGTAGCCGGGCTCCGGCAGCACGATGCCGATGTTGGTGAGGGCGGGTTCCATGAGGACGGCGGCGACGTCGCCGTGGGCGAGCTCGCGCTCCAGCTGGGAGAGGTCGTTGAACTCGGCGACCCGGCTGGTGAGGGTGACGTCGCAGGGCGCGCCGACGTTGCCGGGGCGGGAGGCACCGCGGCCGTCCGGGCCGACGACGATCAGCGACTCGTCGACGCTGCCGTGGTAGCTGTAGCTGTTCACCAGGATCTTGCTGCGGCCGGTGACGGCGCGGGCGAGGCGGATCGCCCAGCGGTTGGCGTCGGTGGCGGTCAGCGAGAAGCTCCAGTGCGAGAGCCCGAACCGGCGGGTCAGCTCGGCGCCCACCCACTCGGCGTCCTCGGTGGGCAGCATCGCGGTCGCGCCGCCCTGCTCGGCGAAGCGGCGCTGCACGGCGGCGGCGACCGCCTCGGGGGAGTGGCCGGCCATCGCGCCGGTGTCGCCGAGGCAGAAGTCGATGTACTCGTGGCCGTCGATGTCGGTGATCCGGGCGCCGTTCGCGGTGCCGAGGTAGCGGGGGAAGGTGCCGGCGGTCTTGTTCATCCAGGTCATCGGAACCCGGCCGAAGAGGTGGTCGGCGCGTGCGTAGGCGGCCTTCGACCGCGGATTGCGGCGCTCGGCCTCGGCGCTCTCGCGGGCGAGGAGGTGCTGCAGTCGGGTGCGGTCCATGGCGGTACCTCAGAGTCGGGGGTCCGGGGGGAGAGCCCTGACTGTAGGCAGGTATGGAGCGCGTGAGCAAGGAAACACGCTCGATTCAATTGTTTAAGCAATCGATTCGAGCGTCCATGGGGCCCGGTGCGACAGCGTGCACTCAGTGCCTTTACCGATTGGCACTCAGTGCCATACGCTCCCGGTGTCGTGTCGATCGGGCACCGGCGGCCGCTTTGCGCGCGCCCTGGCCCGGACCGGGAGGAGCCGCCATGAATCCTGTCGCCACCGCGCCCTCCGGGGCACCCGCCGTCGAGCAGCCCGGCCCCGAGCTGGTCTTCCGCCGCTGCCGCTGGTGCCGTGCCGCCACCGCGCCCGTCC
>NZ_JBEYFP010000968.1:0-2071 GCF_040634455.1 Kitasatospora sp. NPDC007106 | reverse complement strand
CCCGAGCCCCTCGGCCCCGTCGGCGACGAGCGGCTGCGGCTGATCTTCACCTGCTGCCACCCGGCACTGGCGACGGGCGCCCGCGTGGCACTGACGCTCCGTCTGGTCGGCGGTCTGACCGTCGCCGAGATCGCCCGCGCCTTCCTGGTGCAGGAGAGCGCCATGGGGCAGCGGATCACCCGCGCCAAGGCCAAGATCAAAACGGCCCGCATCCCCTACCGGGTGCCGTCCGCGGAGGACCTCCCGGAACGGGTCTCCGCGGTCCTCGCCGTGCTCTACCTCGTCTTCAACGAGGGCTACCTGGCGACCGGCCCCGGCACCGATCCGGTACGGCACGACCTCACCGCCGAGGCGATCCGGCTCACCCGGCTGCTCCGCGGACTCCTGCCCGAGGACGGCGAGGTGGCCGGGCTGCTGGCCCTGATGCTCCTCACCGAGGCCCGCCGCACCGCCCGGGTCTCCCCCAGCGGCGACCTGGTCGCCCTCGGCGAACAGGACCGCGGCGCCTGGGACACGGTACTGATCGCCGAGGGCCACCGGCTGGTACGGGAACGGCTGGCCACCGGGGCGGCCCCGGGGCGCTACCAGGTCCTCGCGGCGATCAACGCCGTGCACACCTCCGCCCGCCACGTGGACGACACCGACTGGTCGCAGGTCGTCGCCCTCTACGACCAGCTCCTTTGCCTCGACCCCTCACCGGTCGTCGCCCTCAACCGGGCCGTCGCGCTCGCCGAACTCGACGGCCCCGGGGTGGCGCTGGCCGCCGTCGACCGTCTCGGCGACACCCTGACCGGCTACCACGCCTACCACGCGACCCGCGCCGACCTGCTGCGCCGGCTGGGCCGAAGCCGGGAGTCCCGCGCCGCCTACGACCGGGCCGTCGAACTGGCCGGCAACACCGCCGAGCGCGCCTACCTGGCCCGCCGCCGCGACCTGCCGGGGTAGCCGGGGCGGATCCACGGACCGGTCTCCCACGGCGGCCGTGTGGGCGGCGGAGCCGAGGGCGGCCAGGACCCCCGGCGCGGCCGGCACCTCGTCCCACCGGTCACCGGGACCGGCCCCGGGGAGCGCGGCCGGCGAGGTCGGCGAGGTCGGCGAGCACCGCACGGCGGGCCCGCCGGAGGTGTACCGGGCGGCCTGACCAGCACGTAAGGCCGGTCCGTGTACGTCCGGGCGCAGATCGATCACAGCGCGTACGATCCCCGCCCGCGACCGCCACCGGGCCCCCTAGAGTGTCCGCCGTGACCCAGGACGACGCGGAACTCATCGCCGGCCGGTACGAGCTGATCGAGCGGATCGGGCAGGGCGGCATGGGCCGCGTCTGGCGCGGGACGGACCGGCACCTCTTCGGCCGCGAGGTCGCCGTCAAGGAGATCCTCTTCCCGCCCGGGCTGCAGGACGACGAGCGCGCCGTGCTGCTGCGGCGGTTCACCGGCGAGGCGCGGGCCGCGGTCATCCTCAACCACCCGGGGATCATCACCGTCCACGACGTGGTCGAGCACAACGGCGCGCCGGCCATCGTCATGGAGTTCGTCCGCGGCCGGTCGCTCGCCGCCGAGATCCGCGAGCGGGGTCCGCTGCCGGTGCGCCGGGTCGCCGAGATCGGGGCGGCGATGCTCGGCGCGCTCGCCGAGGCGCACGGAGCCGGGATCGTCCACCGCGACATCAAGCCGGACAACGTGCTGCTGACGAAGGACCGGGTCGTCCTCACCGACTTCGGCATCGCGCACCTCGCGGACGCCACCACCAAGCTGAGCCACAGCGGGACGGTCATCGGCACCCCGCACTACATGCCGCCGGAGCAGTTGGAGGGCAAGCGGCCGACCGCCGCCAACGACCTGTGGGCGCTCGGCGCCACGCTGTACCACGCGGTCGAGGGCCGGACGCCGTTCGACGCCGAGGGCCTGCACGCCCTCGCCATCGCCATCTTCACCCGGCCGCACCGGCCGCCCGTGCTCGCCGGGCCGCTCGCCCCGGTGCTGGAGGCACTGCTCGCCAAGGACCCGGCCGAGCGGGCGACCGTCGCGCAGGCCGAGGAGCTGGTGGCGGCGGTGCTGCGCGGCGACACCAC
>NZ_JBEYFP010000967.1:0-2072 GCF_040634455.1 Kitasatospora sp. NPDC007106 | reverse complement strand
CGGTTTTGGCCGGTGTTGAGCACACGTCAGATCCACGCCGACCCGGCGGGTCGACGGACGAACGTGGAAAAGCAGTGGTGCGCTACTCCTGCTACCTGCTGGAGAGCGCGATCGACGGACTGAACGCCGCCGGGCTGCAGGACCCGGACGCCCTCGTCCTGCTGTACACCGCCGCGATCGCGCCCTACCTGGACATGGGCGCGCACGCCCGGGCCGCCCAGGCCGCCGAGATCGCGCTCGGCCTGGCCCCGCAGGTGACCGACCCGGCCCTGGTCGCGGGCATGCACCGCACCGTCGCCCGCACCCTGCTCGCCGAGGGCCGCACCGCGGAGGCCGACGCCTCACTGGCGAGGGCCGCGGCGCTGTACGAACAGCTGCAGATCCGCACCGAGTTGGCGCACTGCCACTGGATGCGCGGCTACGTGCACGCCCAGGACGGCGCCCTCGACGCGGCCGCCCGCGAACTCACCACCGCCCGCGACATGCTGGCGGCCGGGCGGGCGGAGCTGTACACCGCCCAGGTGGAGGTGGAGCTCGCCGACGTGCTGCGCCGACTGGGCCGCCGCGAGGAGGCGGGGCAGCTGCTCGTGCGGCTCCTCGACCGGCTGCAGCCCGACCGCGGGCCGGTGCACCGCGCCGCCGCCCACCGGCTGCTGGGTCTGCTCGCGGAGGACGGGGCCGACAGCGCAGCGGCCGAGGAGCACTACGGCCGGGCCCTCGCCCTGCTGGAGCCCACCGGCGCGGCCGGCGACCTGGCCGACCTGTGCCGTCTGCTCGGCGACCTGCAGCGCCGGCTGGGCCGCACCGAGGCCGCGCTGGACACCTACCGGACGGGCCTCGGGCACGCCGCGGCGCCCGGCACGACCACCCTCGGCCCCGCTCCGGCGCAGCCGCCGTTCACCTCCGCCTGAGCTCCCGGGCGGCTCGCGCCGCTCATGCCACGGGGGCCGAGGTCGCCCTCCAGGAGGGTCTGGTCGATCGGGGGACGGCCCCACAGCGCCAGGATCTCGTTGGCGAGGTCCACGACGGGCAGGTGGTCGCCGTCGCCCACCTTGACGGCCACGGCCGACAGGCTGCGGGGGACGGCTCCGGCGTCCAGCAGGACGCGCCACTCCCGGGGGCCGAGTTCGAGGAACTCCAGGCCGGTGAGCCCGGCGATCTCCAGCGGGTCGGCCAGCGTGCCGGGCCAGGCGGTGAGGGTGCGCAGCCGGGGCAGCCCGGCGACGGGGGCGAGGCCGGACGACGGGCCGTCCGACCTGTCGATCCGCAGGACCTCCAGGTCGGGGTGGGCGGCGGCCCGGACGGACCGGAGGTCTCCGTTCCCGACCCTGGCCACGACCGGGAGGCCGCTCTCGGTGCTGCCGCCGCGTCCGTCCGTCGTCCGCTCCAGGACGAAGTCGGTGAGGGAGTCGGCCAGGAGTTCGGCGCCGAGGCTCAGCTCGTGGCCGACCAGGATCACCTGCCCGAGGTGTCTGCCCGGGCCGGGTGTCAGGTCGACCGCCAGCTCGTCGCCGCCGTTGCTCCCGAAGACGATCCAGCCGGGCGAGCCCGCCAGGCCCTGCACCGGGGCGTCGGGCGGGGTGCGGAGCGCGTCCGTCGCCGAGAGCCGCCACCGGGTGTGGCGGGCCGCCGCGTCGACGGCGTACAGGCCGTCCAGGTCGTGGATCTCGCAGCCGACTGCGCTGTTCACCCGGGCCGCCTCCTCCCAGTCGTCGCCCCGGTCCTCCCACCGCGCCCGGACGACCCGGTAGAGCGCCTTCAGCTCGTCGGAGAGCGTGACGCCGAGGCGCGTCTCGGCGGCGGCGATCTCCTCCTCCGTCGCGCCGGCGGCGTCAGGCAGGCGCTCGCGGAGCGTCCGCTCCAGCAGTTCCGGGTCCGCCGTCGGGGCGGGCCGCGCGCCGGGGACGGGCTCGGGGAGGCGGCGCCAGGGCTCGGGGGGGGGCGTCCCCGTCCAGGACGAGCACACCGAGGTCGGGGTAGCCGAGGCCGGATTCCACGGCCGGGCCGCCCCTGGGGCTGCTCAGGGGGCTGCTCCGGCGCCCCGCGGCGCCGGGCCCGGGGGTCGTCAGCCC
>NZ_JBEYFP010000966.1:0-2072 GCF_040634455.1 Kitasatospora sp. NPDC007106 | reverse complement strand
CCTCGCTACGTCCTGCCGGCTCTGGAGGTGCTGCTCCTGATCCCGCTGGTCGCGGTGAACCCGCACCGGATGACCCGCGAGAACCGCCTGTCCAGAACCCTGTCACTGGCCCTGGTCGGCCTGATCGGCGTGAGCAACCTGGTGGCGCTGGGCCTGCTCGTCCACGCGTTGGTGGCGGCGGACGTCGAGGACGGCGGATCGCTGCTGGTCGCCGCCCTCCAGGTCTGGGCCACCGACGTCATCGTCTTCGGACTCGCGTTCTGGGAACTCGACCGCGGCGGACCTGTCACGCGCACCCAGGTGCCGCGCACGGACCTCCCCCTCGCGGACTTCCGTTTCTCCCAGGACGAGAACCACGACGCGGTGGAGGAGGTCGCCGACGGTTCCAGCCGCTCCTGCGACTGGGCGCCCACTCTGATCGACTACCTCTACGTCTCGGTGACCAACTCCACCGCTTTCAGCCCGACCGACACCATGCCGCTCTCCGCCCGCGCCAAGATCCTCATGGGCGTCGAGAGCATCGCCGCGCTCATCACCTCCCTCCTCGTCATCGCCCGCGCGGTCAGCGTCCTGCACTGACCCGCCCTCGGCCCGGGGGAGATCCACGTCCGCGGTCGCGGTGGGCCCCGTGCTGCCGTAGACCGGGGGTATGGACGAGGAGAAGACGTCGTGGCATCCCGGTGAGATCGTGCCCGCGAGCGGGATCTACGAGTGCGACTGCGGGGCCGGGCATCACTGGAGCACGGATGTGAAGGGGCACCGGTTCCCGCCGCTTCCGGCCGGCTGTCCGGGCGGGTCGTGGTCGCTGAAGACGGAGGCGCATCCGGGCACGTGACGACGCGCGGGCGCGCCGAACGAGGTCTGGCGCGTGGTGCCCGGACCGTTTCGTTGATCTGGGGTGACGGCGGTGGGTGAGGGTCCGGTGCTGTGGGCGCTGGTGGTGCGGGAGACGGGCGACGGTACCGCGCTGGCCGAGGTCGTCGTCGAGGTCGACGCCGGCCATTGGGGCGGCTTGGCGACGGACGCGTGGGAGAGCGGGTTCGTGGCTGCGGGCGGCGTGCCGGTGTCGACGGGGACGGTGCAGGTCCGATCGGGCCGGTTCGAGCGGCTGGTGCTGGTCGGCGGCCGTGAGGTGTGGGAGCCGACGCCGGTGATGGAGGCGCCGCGGGAGTGGTTGTCGGCCGCGGCGGGGGCCGGCGGCGTGGTGGTGACCGTGGTGGCGCCCGGCACGTGGCCGCCCGATCTCGCCGACGTTGCGGCCGGCCGCCAGGCGCAGGTCTTCGCGGACTGGCTGGACGAGGTGCGGGCGAGCGGGGCGGTGCTGCAGGGCGTGGCGGACCTCGACGCCGGGTGAGCCCTGCGGGGCGTCCGGGCAACCGGAGCATGCGCGAGGTCACGGTCGTCGCCGACGGTGTCGTGGTCGGCCCCGTGGAGGGCGGGCCGGCCGCCGGGGACCTGCTGTGTCTGGGCGATGGCGTCGAGGGCGTGTTCCGCCGGGGAGACGAGTGCGGTGCGGCGGGCCCCGCCGTGTGCCCACCGGGTCAGCCGGACACGGCGTAGCGTCGATGGCGGGGGCCACCGGGCGCCGGGGCGGAACAGCTGCATCGGGTTCGAGCGATCGGAGACCCGTCATGGCCGACACGTCCCACCGGCAGGTGTTCGAGACGGCGGATCCCGATGCCGCTCGGGAGTCGCTGGAGGGCCTGTACGACGGGTCTGCTCGCTCTGGCCATGCGCTGGCACGGCGGACCCGGCCGGCCGGCGGGGATCTGCGAGGTACCGCTGGAGACGTTCGTCGCGGCCGTCGACCTGCTGCGCTCTCGTGGAGCGGAGCGCGTCGGCTTCCCCGGCCGGTCCAAGGGTGCCGAGGCTGCGCTGCTCACCGCGGTCCACGAGCCGCGCGTCGACGCGGACCCACGCCCGACGTCCGGACGCAGCCGCGATCCCGGTGGAGAAGGCGTCCGCCGACATCCTGCTCGTCGCCGGCGGCGACGACGCGATGCGGCCCTCCCCGCGGTACGCCGAGCAGCTGGCCGCGCGGCGCCGCGCAGCCGCCGCCCCGGTCCACCTGG
>NZ_JBEYFP010000965.1:0-2073 GCF_040634455.1 Kitasatospora sp. NPDC007106 | reverse complement strand
GCGAGCGCCGGCGCCACCCCGCTGCCGACCGCGGCCACGGCCGCGGCCCGGGCGGACGGACTGCGCGAGGTGCTCTTCGTCGGCAACAACTGGGACGGCACCGCGGACGTGGTGGAGTCCACCGGCGCACTCGCCCGGATCGGCCGGATCGACGTCGTCCCGGACAAGGCGCAGCGGCTCGCCGAGATCTACCTCAACCCGGTGAAGCTGGCGTACTTCCTCGGGGTGCGGCTCGGCCCGGGCGAGGGGCACGACCAGTTCGTCGACGACATGTACTCGACGCCGGACGGCTCGGCCGTGGTGGTCTCCCGGCCGAGCTTCGCCGACGTGGTCTCCATCGACCTGGCCACCGGACGGATCAACTGGCGCTTCCCGGTGTCGGGTTACCGCTCCGACCACATGGCGGTCTCGCCGGACGGCACCCGGGTGGCGGTCTCCGCGTCGACCGCCAACACCGTGCACGTGCTGGACATCCGCACGGGCCGGCAGCTCGGCTCCTTCGCCACCGGCGACAAGCCGCACGAGAACGTCTTCACCGACGGCGGCACCCGGATCTGGAACATGGCGATCGGCGAGGTCACCACCGCCCTCGACGCGCCGTGGCTCGACTGGACGAAGGGCGACCGGCGGATCACCGTGGTCGACGCGCAGACCTTCCGCCAGGTGAAGGTGATCGACATGCGGCAGCGGCTGGACGCGATCGGCCGCCAGGACCTCTCGGACGCCGTCCGCCCGGTGGCGTTCAGCCCCGACGGCTCGATGCTCTACTTCCAGGTGTCGTTCTTCAACGGCGTGCTGGAGTACGACGTCGCCGCCGACCGGATCACCCGGGTCGCCGACCTGCCCGGGAACCCGGCGACGAACCCGGACCGCACCACCTGGGTCAACGACTCGCGGCACCACGGACTGGCCATGAGCCCCGACGGCGCGCACCTGTGCGTCGCCGGGACGATGGACGACTACGCCACGGTCGTCGACCGCACCACCCTGAAGGAGGGCCCGCTGGTCGCCGCCTCGAAGCCGTACTGGGCGACGGTCAGCGGGGACGGCGCCTCCTGCGTGATCTCCGAGAGCGGGGCCGACCGGATCACCGCGATCGACTTCGCCACCGGCCGGAAGACCGCCTCGACACCGGTCGGCGACCACCCCCAGCGGGTCCGGCTCGGTCACGTGGCGGCCGACTGGACTTCCCCGCCAGCTCCCTGACGGTCGCTCAGTGGGCCGCGGCGTCGCGGGGGCGGGAGCGGTGCGCCCGCCAGGCGTCCAGCGCCTCGTCGCGGGTGCCGGCGGGGTGCTCGGCGTGCCAGCTCCGCAGGAAGCGGTTGAACTCGAACTGGGCGCCGACCTCCTGCGGCTCGGCCGCCTCGGCCCGGGTCGCGTGCCAGTGGCCGACGCCGTCGGCGAGGGTGCGGCCGGCGTTCTCCGCGACGAAGGCCCGCATGTGCGCGTCGAAGTGGAAGGACGGCCCGATCTGCGCGGTGAACCAGGCGCGCAGCACCTGGCTGCAGCGCTGGCCGGCGGGG
The DNA here is from genome assembly GCF_040634455.1 of Kitasatospora sp. NPDC007106. Lineage (NCBI taxonomy): Bacteria > Bacillati > Actinomycetota > Actinomycetes > Kitasatosporales > Streptomycetaceae > Kitasatospora > Kitasatospora sp. NPDC007106. The sequence continues at coordinate 550 of NZ_JBEYFP010000965.1, read as the reverse complement.
ATCACGGTGTCGCCGTCGACCGGCGCGGCGAGCTGCCGTGCCGTCCGGGCCGGGCGCGGCGGCGGCGCGTCCGGCAGCGGCCCGCCGTCCAGCGCGGCGGCCAGCCGGGCGGTCAGGGCCGGCTTGCCGCCGCCCCGGCGGACGCCCATCTCCCGCGCCAGTGCGGTGAGTTCTTCGAGCGTCCAGTACCAGCGCAGCAGTTCGGCACCGCTCAGCGCCGCCGTCAGCGGCGGTCTCGGCTCGTGTCCTGCGGTCGTGGTGTCCCCGTCCCCGTTCATCAGGCCATTCTGCCCGCGGCCCGGCACGCTCCGCGGACGGGGGTGGGCGACGGAGGGCGCACCGGGCACGCGCGTCGGCAAGGGCGGGTGCGGCAGCGCGCGACGCACCGACGGGACAGCGGACAGGCGCCGCCCGCGACGGGCCTGCCCGGAGGACAGCTGTGACCCGGGGCCGAGGTCCGGGCACCGTCCACCTGTCCGGGGCGCCCGCGTGTCGGGCGACAGCAGCGCGGAGCCGGCACCGTGGGGAGCGGCCGGGCACGGCAGCGCAC
>NZ_JBEYFP010000964.1:0-2074 GCF_040634455.1 Kitasatospora sp. NPDC007106 | reverse complement strand
CTGACACACCGACCGAGTCGCGCGGTCAGTCCACCAGGTCGCCGGACGGGTACAGGCCGTCCCCGAGCTCGTGGACGCCGAACGGCGGAGCGGACGCCGCGGACCCGACCGGCTCCGCCCATTGGCGTGGCGGACCCGGCGCCGCCTGTGCCTACCTCTGCCAGGAATACGCTCACTTCTCCGGGCAGGACGCGTCCACCGGTGAGGCCCTGACCCGGGCCGCGGGAACCGGCCGGCCCACTGCGTCGTCGACTACCGACGTGACTGAAGTGCCCCCCACCCTGCCCGACGACCACAAAGAACTGATCTCCGACCTCTGCGGGATCGTCAGCGACTACCCCTACGGAAGCCCGTCGGCGACCCTCGGACTGCTCGCCGACGACGCGGCGGACGCGCTTGACCGCATCGGCACCCCACAGGGGCGCCGGGAGCGGACCGGGTACACGATCCTGCTCCACACCACGTGCTGGTACCTCGCCGCACGCGTCTTCAGCCAGTCCCTCCTCGCGTCGTACACGCGAGCCCTGGAAGGATTGCGGGCCACGCTCGACCCGGCGTCCTGCACCTGCCCGGCCGGAGCCCACCCCACGGACGTGGACGACGAGTACGGCGTCGAGGCCGGAGTGAGCATGCTGTCCGAGGCCGGCCGTGCCGTGTTCGCCGAGGAGTACGGGCTGGAGGGCGAGGAGTTGGCGGCGTTCGACTGCGAGGCGTTCCTCGCCGGCCTCGCCGACGGGGCCGCCGCCCGCATGCGCGAGGCCCACGAGGAGCTCTTCGGCAACGTGGGCGTCTCCCACCTCGACGCGCGGTTCCTCCGGGGCGACGGCGGGATCGACATCGTCGCCCTGCAGGAGGCGATCCGGCGTTCCTGGGAGGACAACACCGGCCCCGTCGCGCTGTGGTCCTCCCGCCGCTGGCTGGCTGGGCAGGTGCGTGACGAGGAACGGATCGGCCTGTTCCTGTCCCTGTGGATGGGCATCGCCCAGACCTACGACGGCCTGCCCCCCTCCTACGTCCGCGACCTGGTCGCGGCCCTGGACACCATCGACCCGGACGCCTCGTGCGAGCACCCCCAGCACCCCTGGTCCGCGACCACGCACACGGCCTCCCGCTACGAGGCGGTAGTACATCTGTACGCGCCCGAGGACCACCCGGACACCCCGGTGCCCGTCGAGCTCTCGGCCCGCGAACTGTGGGAATGCCCGGCGCACTACGCAGAGCTGGCACGCGGTGCGCGGGAGATCGTCCAGCAGTGGCGTCACATGCGCGGCGAGGATGAGGACTGGTAGGTCCTGGTGCGGGCCGCCCTGCAGTAGCGGCACGGGGTCGGACGCAGTTCCCCGTATTTCGCTGTCCCGCGAGCAGGCGCCAGCCGCAGCGGGGGACGCGCCGCTACCGGGCGCGCTGGCGAGGTGGCGGCTCGCCGGGGCCGGGCGGTCCCGGCCGGCCGTCCTCGAAGAGGTCTTCGCCTGTCCTGCTCCAGCTGCTCGGTCTGCGGGAGCACGATGGGGCGTGTCTGCGCAGCGCTGCACGCTATGGCGCGGGAGTCAGTTCACCGCGTGCAATTGCCTTGCACAGGACGTCCTTGAACTGCGGGGCATCAGGTTCAGCGCTTCGACAGCGTTCCTGGTGAGCGGGATCTCCTCGAGGATGTACTCGCCGCGGTCGGTGCGGGCTAACTCCGGGCCGGTGCGGTTGTCGAAGTCCCACGTCTCGATGCGGGCCAGGTAGAAGTACTCCGTCTCCCCCCTTGGGGTTGTCCAGCTGGTGGAGCAGGCGCAGGATCTCGGCGTCGCCGGCGATCTCCTCGCTGATCTCGCGCAGGAGTGCGGCCTCGCGGTCGGTGTCGGTGTTCTCGACGCCGCCGCCGACGATCACCCAGTACGGGTCGATGGCGGCGCGAATGCGCTTGATCGGGAGCGCGGTGTTGTTCGGGGTGATCAGGACGGCTCAGACGCGTTCGGGGGCGGCATCGCTGCACTTGCCTTCACCCTCCTTCGGTGAGTGCTGTGCCTGGCCGCGGTCGGTGTGGCGTTACTACTGGGTGATGAGCGGCGCGTCTGGTTCATGCTGA
>NZ_JBEYFP010000963.1:0-2078 GCF_040634455.1 Kitasatospora sp. NPDC007106 | reverse complement strand
CGCGCGGGTGCACCGACCCGCGCGGGTGCGTCGACCCACGCCGGTGCGTCGACCGGGCGGCCGCGGTGGCTCACCAGCGGTCGTGGACCTGCGGGCGGATCCGGCGGTCGTAGAGGTCGCGGACGGCCGTCAGGGTGGCGTCGGAGAGCGGCGGCAGCGCGGCGGCCGCCGCATTGGCGCGGGCCTGCCCCGGGTTGCGGGCACCCGGGATCACCGTGGTCACGCCCGGCTGCTGGACGATCCAGCGCAGTGCCGTCCCGGCCGGGGTGGCACCCTCCGGGGCGAGCGCCGAGAACTCGACGGCCGCCTCGACGCCCGTCGCGAAGTCCACCCCGGAGAAGGTCTCGCCCTGGTCGAACGCCTCGCCGTGCCGGTTGTAGGTGCGGTGGTCGTCCGCCGGGAAAACGGTGTCCCGGGTGTAGCGGCCGGAGAGCAGACCGGAGGCGAGCGGTACCCGGGCGAGGATGCCGACGCCCGCCTCGGCGGCGGCCGGCAGCACCTGCTCCAGCGGCTTCAGCCGGAACGCGTTGAGGATGATCTGCACGCTGGCCACGCCCGGCCGGGCGATCGCCGTCAGCGCCTCGGCACATGTCTCCACGCTGACGCCGTACGCGGCGATCCGCTCCTCAGCCACCAGCGTGTCCAGGGCGTCGAAGACCTCGTCCGAGGAGTACACCGGGGTCGGCGGGCAGTGCAGCTGCACCAGGTCGAGCCGGTCCACACCCAGGTTGGTCCGGGAACGGTCCGCCCAGGCACGGAAGTTGGCGAGGTTGTAGTGCTCCGGCCGCTGCTCGACCCGACGGCCGAACTTGGTGGCGACGAACACCCCCGCGTCCGGACGCTCCTTCAGGTGACGTCCGATCAGCTGCTCGCTCCGGCCGTCGCCGTAGACGTCGGCGGTGTCGAACAGGGTGACACCGCTCTCGACCGCGGCGTCCAGCACGGCAAGGGCGTCCTGCTCGCGGACGTCGCCCCAGTCCGCACCCAACTGCCAGGTACCGAGGCCGACGACGGAGACGGGACGGCCGGTCCGGCCGAGGACACGCTTTTCCATGGGGAGCCTCTCAATGACCAGCGGGAAGGAGGTGCACGATCACCGTCCACCGTACCGAGCGGCCGGGCGGTCGGACGGTGGGCCGGGCGGTCGGACGGTTCCCGGGGTGATGTGCGGGGCAGCGGGCGATGTGCGGGGCAGCGCGGAATAGCGCAGCAGGGCAGCGTGCGGATCGGCGGGCGGTCAGGCGGCCGGTCAGCCGGCGGCCGGGCCGCGGGCGAGCAGGAGGGCGACGTCCAGGCCCGCGACGGCGATGGTGGCGAGGAAGGGGATCCGGCCGGGCGCGATCGGGGCCAGCAGGGCGGTGGCGACGGCGACGGCCAGCGCGACGCCCTCCGCCGGGGGGACGGGCCGTCCCGGGCCGAGGACGAGGACGGCGGTGGCGGCCGAGGTCGCGGCGGCTGCGACCGCGGCGGACGGGCGGCGGCCCAGGCGCTGGGGCAGTCCGAGGACGCCGGCGGCGCGGTCCGCCGGAATGTCGGGGAGGACGTTGGCGAAGTGCGCACCGCAACCGAGCAGCGCCGCCGCGCCCGTCACCCACCAGGGCGGGACGTCTGCCGTGGCGAAGGCCGGCAGCGCCCCGAAGGCCACCGCGTACGGCAGCCAGGAGGCGGCGGTCCGCTTCAGCCGGAGGTTGTAGGCCCAACCGGCGGCAACGCCGGTGAGGTGGGCGGCTCCGGCCCGGGTGCCGCAGGCGAGCGAGAGCGGGACGGCGGCGGCGAGGGCGGCGGCCGCCGCGGTGCCGACCGCCCTGGGGGTGAGGGCACCGGGGGTGAGGGCCCCGCGGGCGAGTGGCTTGTCGGCGCGTCCGGCGGCGGTGTCCCGGGCGGAGTCGATGCAGTCGTTGGACCAGCCGATGGACAGCTGGCCGGCCGCCGTGGCGGCTGCGGTGAGCAGGACGACACCCCTGCTGCGGCCCGCGGCGGCGGCGAGCCCCGCGGCGAAGGCGGTGACGGCGGCGGCCGGGGCCGGGTGGCACGCGGCCAGCAACAGGGCCGGCCGGCGGATCCACCGCCCGGCCGCC
>NZ_JBEYFP010000962.1:0-2081 GCF_040634455.1 Kitasatospora sp. NPDC007106 | reverse complement strand
GCCCGCAGCGGGTGGAGCGGGCTGCGGGCCGCCTCGTCGGTGTGCGCCGCGACGACCGTGACCTCGTGGCCCGCGGCGCGCAGCGCCCGGGCCTGGTCCCGGACGGCCTCGTTCTCGCCGCTGGGCTGCGCGGAGGCGTAGAAGCTGTGCACCAGGGCGACCCGCAGCGTGTCCACCGGTCAGTCGGTCCCTCTCATCCGGGGCGGCCGCAGCGCGATCCGCGCCAGGTACGCCGGGTTGTTGCGCAGGTAGCGCCGCCAGAGGCGGCGGGGTTCGCGGGCGAGCCGGTACGACCACTCCAGGCCGCGCCGCTGCATCCACACGGGGGCCGGCCGCTGCAGCCCGGCGTGGAGGTCGAAGGCGGCCCCGACGCCGAGCAGCACGGGTGCGGTGAGCAGCGGCCGGTGCGCGGCCATCCAGTGCTCCTGCTTGGGCGTCGACAGCCCCACCCAGACCAGGTCGGCGCCGCTGTCGTTGATCCGCCGGACGGCCTCGGCGTCCTCCTCGGGGGTGAGCGGGCGGAACGGCGGCGAGTGGGTGCCGGCGATCCGCAGCCCGGGCAGCCGCGCCCGGAGCCGCTCGGCGAGCAGCTCCGGGACGCCCGTCCCGGCGCCGTAGAGGTAGGAGCTCCAGCCGCGTTCGGCGGCCCGGGCGAGGACGTCGAGCATCAGGGCGGGGCCGGGCACCCGGCTCATGCCGGGGACGCCGGCCCGCCGGCCGGCCCACACCATCGGCATGCCGTCCGGGACGGTCAGGCCGGAGGCGTTGTGGATGCGGCGCAGCGCGGTGTCGCGCTGGGACTCCATCACCCCGTGCACACCGGTGACGCAGACGTAGCCGCGCTCGCCGGTCTCCACCCGGCGGGTGATCTCGGCGAGGGCGGTGGCCGGATTGACGGCGCTGATGCCCACGCCGAGCACGTCGACCCGCGGCGGGGCCATCAGCGCTGGTGGGGGCGGCCGTCGCGGCGGGCCCGGACCTGGTCGTGCACCCAGCGGTAGGTCTTCTCCAGGCCGGTCAGCAGCGGGACGGAGGGCGCCCAGTCGAGTTCCTTGACGATCCGGGTGTTGTCGCTGTTGCGGCCGCGCACGCCCAGTGGGCCGGGCACGTGGCGGTGCCGCAGCCGCACCCCGGCGATCTCCTCGACCAGGGCGTACAGCTGGTTGACGGTCACCAGCTGGTCGGAGCCGATGTTGAGCGGCTCGGTGACCTCGCTGCGGGCGAGCCGCAGGGTGCCGGTGACGCAGTCGTCGATGAAGGTGAAGCTGCGGGTCTGCTCGCCGTCGCCCCAGATCTCGATCTCGTCGGAGCCGGTGAGGACGGCGGTGGCGACCTTGCGGCAGGCGGCGGCGGGGGCCTTTTCCCGACCGCCGTCCCAGGTGCCGTACGGGCCGTAGACGTTGTGGTAGCGGCCGGTGCGGGTGGCCAGGCCGAAGTCCTCGCGGAAGTGCCGGGCCATCCGCTCGGTGAAGAGCTTCTCCCAGCCGTAGCCGTCCTCGGGCATGGCGGGATAGGCGTCCTCCTCGCGCAGCGGCAGGACGGCGGCGTCGGTCTGCTTGTCGGCGGCGTAGACGCAGGCGGAGGAGGAGTAGAAGTAGCGCCGGGCGCCGTGCTCGCGGGCGGCGAGCAGCATGTGGGTGCTGGAGAGCACGGACAGCATGCAGTCCGCCTTGTGGCTCTCGATGAAGCCCATGCCGCCCATGTCGGCGGCGAGGTGGTAGACCTCGTCGGCTCCGCCTGCCATCGTCTCCTCGCACGCCTCGCGCAGCGAGAGGTCGCGGACGAGGTTCTCGGCACCGGCGTGCACCTGGTACCAGTCCTCCTGCGGTTTGCGGTCCACGGCCCGGACGGTGAGCCCCTCGGCGAGCAGCGCGCCCGTGAGGTGCCCGCCGATGAATCCTCCGGCGCCTGTCACCACGGCATCGACGTGTGCCACGGCTCGATCTCCCTTCCGGCAATTACGACAAGTCACTGGAAAGGGATATATCTGCTCTGAAGGGGTGTCAGGGGCCGATCGGGGCCGTACCCCGTCTGCGCCCCTCCATTCGGCGGAGCGCACGGCACTCCGGCCCGGCCGCGAG
>NZ_JBEYFP010000961.1:0-2083 GCF_040634455.1 Kitasatospora sp. NPDC007106 | reverse complement strand
GCGACGGCGGAGGCCCGCGGCGCACCGAGCCCGAGCCCGGCGCCCGCGAGGGTGGCGGCGAACGCGGAGCGGGCGAAGGTGCGTCTGGTGATCGGAGTACCGGTCAGGGACAAGGGGTCAACCTCCTGGTGACGGTCCGACAGGTCATGGGCATGCCCATTATTGGCGGCGGTCCGACCTTCCGGCCAGACCCGCGACACAACCCCGCCGGACGGCCGCCGGGTGGTGCGGCGCCCCCTCCGGGCGCGCCGCGACTCCTCGACCACGAGGTCCACCGTGGTGGCGCACACCGCCGGCACGAGGCCTCGGCGGCGGCACCGGCGACCTGTACTTCTTCAAGGGCGACCAGTACGTCCGGGTGCGCTGACCGGGACCCGACCGTGCCGGGCGAGCGCTGATCGCGCAGGGTCGGCGTCACCTGCGGGTGCCCGGAGGGGCCGGGGACTCACGTCTCCGGCCCTGGCCACTGCCGGGACCACCGGGAGGTGAACCCGCGGGCCCCTTGCCTCCCGGATCGCCCGGCAGGACGTTCCGCCGGGCTGACACACTGAGGCCGACACGCAGAGCCGCACGGAGGATCCGGACACCCATGCTGAACCCGCTCGACGCCCCGGCGGCGGTCTCGGCCGCGGCCGAACCGCTCGAGGACCTGCTCGACGACTGCAACCATGTGGCGTCCGTGGGCCTGTTCCACGTCGTCCCCGCCACCGGGACGGCACCCGGTCCCGACCGGATGGGGCGTCTCGCTCAGGCCGTGTACGATGCGGGGCCCAGTGGATACCGGGTGGGGACGCCGGTCGAGCCGTTCGAGTCACCGCAGGCCTGGCGGGAGGTTCTCCGCCGTCAGGTGACCGACGGGTTCATGCAGCCCTCCCGGCGGTACTCGGATCCCGGCCTGCGCACGCCCGCCCAGATCCGGCGGACGGGCGAACTCGCCGATGGTGTCTGCGACCTGATCGAGGCACATCTGGGGCCCGTCCGATGCTCCGGCGACGTCGACGGCCCGCACACGGGCAGCATCCAGTGGCGCAACCTGCTGCTGGTCACCGACGACTGGGCCACCGTCATGGCCTTCGGCATCGACGACTGACCGGACACGCCCCGCCGACGGCGGGCGCCGCGGACCTACCGGAACATCCGGCGACCACGCCCGGCAGACAGACAAACAGGCAGGCAGGCAGGCAGGCAGGCAGCCCGACGGTTGCCGTCGATCGGCGTGTCAGGCCCGTGCCGCCGGCAGGGGCGGGAGGTGCTGGGCGGCCTCCTCCGCGGTGAAGGAGGAGGCGAAGGTGAAGGCGCGCGGGGACGGACCGTTCGCCCGGAGCTCCGCCAGCCGGTCCAGCGCCTCACCGACGGGCGGCAGGTGGCCGGCGGGCACCCACCAGAGGACGAGGTGTGCCTCGACGTGCCGTTCGAACCAGTCGCGGCGCCGCCGCATGACCTCCAGGTGCCCGCTGCGGTAGGTGAAGTCCCACAGCGCCTCCTGGCTCTCCCAGACCGACAGGTTGACGATGACGTCCTCGCCGGCCGGACGCAGGGCGGCGGCGTTGGCCTCGCCGTTCCCCACGAGCCGCCACACGAAGCCGGGCGCCGCGTCCGCGGCCGTGTTGACCGGGTCGAGCATCTCGACGAACGGCGCGATGCGGGGGTCTTCGAGGGGGTACCGGAGCGTGGCGAGGTTGAGTTGGGCGAGGTGGGCGGCGCGCGTGGATGCGGTCATGGTGTCATCCCAGCACGGCCGTTCTCTCTATGTCAATCGTCATTGTTTTTAGAATCCTCGACCACCACGCAGCACTCCCCCGGTCTGGCGTCCATACGGGCGCGGACGGGTCCGTCGGCGCCGAGCAACCCCTCCAGCAGGGCGAGGTTCATGCCGCACACCAACGGCGGGAAGCGCTCCGCGACGGCGTGGAAGGGGCAGTTGCGCATCCGGACGACGCGCGCCGCGGCTCCCTCGTCGCCGCCGTCCTCCACGTGCGGTTCGTAGCCGCGGGCCGCCAGCACCGCCACGGCCTCGTCGAGTCCCCCGCAGGGCGCGGCCGAACCGCGCAGTGCCTCGCCCCGCCGGCGCGCCGCCTCGCAC
>NZ_JBEYFP010000960.1:0-2083 GCF_040634455.1 Kitasatospora sp. NPDC007106 | reverse complement strand
CGGGAGCGGTTCACAGCCGGACGACGACGAGCACCGTGTCGTCGGTGGCGCCGCCGGGTGGCAGCAGGTCGGCCAGCACGCTGTCGGCCAGGGCGTCGGGCGGGTCCGTCGCGCGGGCGGCCAGGGCGCGGGCGAGACGGTCGAGTCCGACGTCGATGTCCTCGCGGCGCCGTTCGACCAGACCGTCGGTGTACAGGACGAGGGTGTCGCCCTCCTCGAAGGCGACGGTGGCCTGGGGGCGCGAGACGTGTTCGGGCCGGGCGCCGAGCGGCGGGTCGGTGGCCCGGTCGAGGAATTCGAAGGAGCCGTCGGAACGCACCAGCACCGGCGGCGGGTGGCCGGCGCTGCTGTAGGTGATCGTTCCGACGGCGTGGTCGATGAAGGCGGTCGCGGCGGTCGTGTTCTCCGCACCGTCGACGGAGCGGGAGTAGAGGCCGAGCACCTCCAGGGACTGGGCCGGGCCCTCCGTAACCCGCGAGGCTGCGCTGAGGGCGCTGCGGAGCTGGCCCATGACACCGGCCGCGGCGAGCCCGTGTCCGACGACGTCGCCGACGGCGACCGCCGTCCGGTGCCGGGGCAGGGCGACGAGGTCGTACCAGTCTCCGCACACGTTGAGGGTGCCCACCGCGGGCCGGTACCGCACTGCAGCCCGGACCTGGTCGAGCGGTGCGGGAGCCGGCAGCATGGCCGCCTGCAGGGCGAGGGCGACCTCGCGTTCGCGGGCGTGCGCCTCGCGCAGGCGCTCGTTCAGCTCCTGGAGTTCGCGGGCCCTGGTGTAGAGCTCGGCCTCGAGGACGCGGGCACGGCTCCCTTCGGGCAGGCCGTGGGCCGCGATGAGCTCGGTGATCTCCTCGACCCGGTGCACCAGGAGCACCACCCTGCCGTCGGGCCCGAGCACCGGGGCGTTGACGGGGCTCCAGTAGCGTTCCTGCCACTCGCCCGGCCGGTCGAGGCTCTCGACGTCGTACCGCTGCATCGCCATGCTGTCGCGTTCGCCGGTCTCCAGGACCCTGCGCAGGGACGCCCCCAGGTTGCGGGCACCGCTGGCCTCGGGGTCGTTCGGGTTGTCGGGGAAGACGTCGAACAGGTAGTGGCCCAGGAGCTGGTCGCGCGTCCGCCCGGAGAGCTGAAGGAACTCCTCGTTCGCGTCCACGTACACCAGGTCCGGGGTGAGCAGGGCGACCATGCCCGGCAAGGCCCGGAAGACCGCCGTGTAGTCGATCACCTGTCCTTCGCCGGCTCTCGGTCGGAGGGCGCGCGGACGACGACCACGGGGCAGCGGCCGTGGTGCACGCAGTGCTGACCGACGGAGCCCAGCAACGCCTCGGCGAAGCCGCCGTGGCCGCGGTTGCCGACGACCAGCAGGTCGGCCCCCTCAGACGCCTCCAGCAGGGCGGCTGCGGGATGGCCCTGTACGACGAGCTGTCGGACCTGACCGTCGCCGCCGGTGACCTTGCCGACGGCCTCGGCCAGGCAGCGACGCGCGTCGCCCTCCAGGTCGACGCCCTCCAGGATCGGCGACGGCCAGCCGTAGCTGGTGGGATAGTCCCAGGCGATCACCGCGTCCACCGTGCCACCGACCAGGGCGGCCTGGCGAACGGCCCAGCGCAGGGCCTCCTCCGCGGCCGGCGAGCCGTCCACGCCGGCCACGATCCGCGGCGCCCTGCCGGTTCCGTCGTCCACTGCGCACCTCCGTGTTCGCCTCCGTGCTCGCGGACGCCGTCCGCGAGCGGCACCGGGCCGTCCTCCGGGCTCGACGGGTGATTGAGCGAGCCGCACCATCACATGCCGGTCCGGTGGCGCAGGCCGTCTTCCACGCTACGCACACCGGCGGCCCCGCTCCTCGCCGGAGGCTCCGCCATCCGGACCATGCGGCCCGGCAGCACCACCCGCGCGGGCGGTCGATCCGGCCGACCGGTTCGAGAACACCTCACGTCCCGCCGTGCGGTCCACCGCCCCGTCGCCTCCACCACCGGTGCCACCAGTGGTGCCGGACGGTCCGGTCCGCACCGGGCGGCTCCGGAATCAGGGTGCCGGTCTCCGTCTGCGAGGGCACGCCACGGGTGGCGGGCGGGTGCGGGGC
>NZ_JBEYFP010000959.1:0-2083 GCF_040634455.1 Kitasatospora sp. NPDC007106 | reverse complement strand
TCGGCGACGGCCCGCTCCTGGGCGGTCTTCACCGCGTAGTAGCCGACCGGCACCCGGTCGCAGCCGACGATCGAGACACAGACGTGGTGGCCGACGCCGGCGGCGCGTTCGGCGGCGAGCAGGTGCCTGGTGCCGTCGACCAGGGTGCGTTCGGCGCCCTTCGCCGAGCGGCTGTTGGCGGCGTCGACCACGACCTCGCAGCCGGCCAGGGCGGCGGCCAGTCCGGCCCCGGTGGTCAGGTCGACCGGGTGCTCGGGCGAGCGGCGGCTCAGCACCCGGACCTCGTGGCCGCGGGCGCGCAGTTCCTCGGTGACGTGGCTTCCCAGCGTCCCCGTTCCTCCGACGATGGCGATTCTCATGCCAGGGGGACGACGCAGCCCGTACGGGTGTGACATGCCCGGGTGCGACATGCGGAGCCGGCCTGCGCCGGCCCGGTACGGGCGGCGCAGGCCGGAGGGGTCTGCCGGGGCCTTACGGCAGGCTCACTCGGGGTCGATCCGCGGGTACTCGCGGGTGGTCTCGACCCGGGGGCGGCCGATGTGCTTGGTCTCGGTGTCCACCGGGCGCGGGGCGGCCGCGGCGGCCGGGCCGGCGCCGTTGCCCCCGGTCAGGCCGGTGAAGGCACCGCCGAGGCCCTTGAGCGCGTCGCCGACCTCGCTCGGGATGATCCACAGCTTGTTGGAGTCGCCCTTGGCGAGCTCGGGCAGGGTCTGCAGGTACTGGTAGGCGAGCAGCTTCTGGTCGGCGTCGCCCTCGTGGATGGCCTCGAAGACGGTGCGGATCGCGGCGGCCTCACCGTCGGCGCGCAGCACCGCGGCCTGCGCCTCGCCCTCGGCCTGCAGGACGGCGGCCTGCTTCTCGCCCTCGGCGCGCAGGATCTGGGCCTGCCGGGCGCCCTCGGCGGTGAGGATCGCGGCGCGCTTGTCGCGGTCGGCACGCATCTGCTTCTCCATCGAGTCCTGGATGGAGGTCGGCGGCTCGATCGCCTTCAGCTCGACGCGGTTGACGCGGATGCCCCAGCGGCCGGTGGCCTCGTCGAGGACGCCGCGCAGGCCCGCGTTGATGACCTCGCGGGAGGTCAGGGTGGACTCGAGGTCCATCGAGCCGATGATGTTGCGCAGCGTGGTGACGGTGAGCTGCTCGATGGCCTGGATGTAGCTGGCGACCTCGTAGGTCGCGGCCCGCGGGTCGGTCACCTGGTAGTAGATGACGGTGTCGATGTTGACGACCAGGTTGTCCGAGGTGATGACCGGCTGCGGCGGGAACGGCACGACCTGCTCGCGGAGGTCGATGCGGTTGCGGATGGTGTCGATGAACGGCACCACGATGTTGAGTCCCGCGCTCAGCGTGCGGGTGTAGCGGCCGAAGCGCTCCACGATCGCCGCGCTGGCCTGCGGGATCACCTGGATCGTCTTGATCAGCGCGATGAAGGCCACCACGACCAGGACGACCAGCACGATGAGGACGGGTTCCACGATTCTCCCCTAGACGACCAGGGCGGTGGCGCCCTGGATTTCGACGACGTCGACCTGCTGCCCCGGCTCGTAGACACTGCCGGGGTGGAGTGCCCGGGCCGACCAGATCTCGCCGTTGAGCTTGATCCGGCCGCCCTCCCCGTCGACCTTCTCCTGTACGACTGCGGTGGCGCCCTCGAGCGCCTCGATGCCCGTCTTGATCGCCGGGCCGTTCTGCAACTGGCGGTACGCGATCGGCCGGACGAACACCAGGAGGGCGACCGACACCGCGACGAACACCAGGAACTGCGGCACCACCCCGGCCCCGAGGGCCGCGGTGAGCGCCGCGGCACCCGCCCCGATCGCGAACATGGCGAACTCCGGCATCGCGGTGATCACCAGCGGTATGCCGAGGCCGACGGCGGCCAGGAGCCACCAGATCCAGCTGTCCACGACGCCATCCTAGGGAGGGGAATGCTTGTGACGCCTAGCTTCCCGCAGGTGAACAGGCGGAAACCGGCCGCCCGTACGGGGGGCGGGTGTTCAGCGGAGTTCAGTGGTTCAGCACCGCCGGGCCGCGCCGCCGCGGACACCGGAACGGCCGCCGGGCCGCGCGCCCGCCGGAGCGG
>NZ_JBEYFP010000958.1:0-2086 GCF_040634455.1 Kitasatospora sp. NPDC007106 | reverse complement strand
GGTGCGGTGCGGCGGTGCGGTGAGGTGCGGCGGTGCCGTGTGCGGGTGACGCGGGTGACGCGGGTGACGCGGGTGACGCGGGTGACGCGGGTGACGCGGGTGACGCGGGCAGCGTGCTGCCGGTGCGGGGGCTCGCCGGTGGTGCGGGCGGGCGGCAGATGGACCCGAGGTGCGCGGGTCAGGTGCTGGCGGCGAGTGCCGTGCCGGGTGCGGCGACCGCCGCGGGCGCGGAGTGCCGCCGGTGCGAGGCGGCCCGGTCCACCTTGCCGCTCGCGGTGTGGACGAGGGCGGGGACGACCGTGATCCGGCCGGGTACCAGGTGGGCGGGCACCCTGGCGCGGAGGTACGACAGGACGTCGGCGTCCAGGGTGCGGCCGGCCGCCCCGGCGCGGGGCACCACGTAGGCGACCAGCACCGAGCGCCCGGCGAGGGTCGCCCCGGCCACCGCGACGGCGGCCACGCCCGGGTGACCGGCGATGTGCGCCTCCACCTCGGCGGGGTCGACGCGGATGCCGCGCACCTTGACCTCCCCGTCCAGCCGGCCCTGGTGGGTGAGTACGCCGTCCGGTGCTTCGACGACCCGGTCGCCGGTGCGGAAGTACCGCTCGCCGTCGATGACGGTGAACCGGGCCGCGGTGGCCTCGGGGAGACCGACGTAGCCCAGCGCGACCGCGGGACCGCCGATGAGCAACTCGTCCTGCTCGCCGATGCGTTGCACCACGTGCGACAGTGCGCGGCCGATCGGTGCCCGCGCCGTGCCGTCCCACGCGGGCAGGTCGGCCGGGGCCTCGGGCCCGTGCAGGTCGACCGCGTGCGTGATCATGGTGGTCTCGGTGCAGCCGTAGGTGTTCACCAGGCGGATCCGGCCGGTGTCGAGACGGCTCCAGTCCGCCAGCCGGGCGGGCGCCGCGGCCTCGCCGCCGATGACGAGGGTCCGCACGCAGCCGGGCAGGGCGAGCCCGTCCTCGGCGAGGTGCAGCACGAGTTCGTGCCAGAAGGCGGTCGGCAGGTCGAGGACGGTGATGCCGTTGCGCTCGACCGTCCGCAGGAAGCGGGGGAAGGATCCGGCGTACGCGTCGTCGTCGAGGACGAGGGCCGCTCCGGTGGTGAGGGCCGGCAGGATCTCCTCGAAGCTGGTGTCCCAGTTCAGCGAGGCGAACTGCAGCACGCGGTCCTCGGGGGTGAGACCGAAGAGTCCGCGCAGCGAGTGGACGGTGGCGGACACCGCCCGCCGCGGGGTCGCCACGGGCTTCGGCTGCCCGGTGGAGCCCGAGGTGAAGAGGATGTAGGCCGGTGCGTCGGCCCGGTGGGCGCTCGGGGCGGAGCGCGGGGCCGGCACCGCGGGCGCGTCCGGTGCGGACGGACGGCCGTCGGCCAAGGATTGCGGCCGACCGGTTCCCGGGATTCCCCGCGGGGTCGCCGCGGAATCGTCGAGTGGGCCTAACTCCACTAATTCCAGGCCGAGTCGGGCCGCGGAGCCGGCCCCCGGCGCCACCATTGTGCGGCAGCCGGCCGCGGTCGTCATCGCCCGTTGCCGCTCGATCGGGAAGGCCGGATCGACCGGGCAGTAGGCGCCGCCCGCCGCCAGAACTCCCAACAGCGCCACGACCGTTCCCGGCGCGTGGGTCGCCTCCACGGCGACCGCGCCCGGCTCCGGCCCCAGGCGCGCTGCCAGGGTGATCGCCAGCTCCTGCAGCCGGCGGTAGCTCACGGCGCGGCCGCCGTGCACGATCGCCGGACGTTCGGGAAATCGCCCAGCGATTTCCGTGAACGCGTCAAACAGGTCGAAGGCGACCCCATTGACGCCTCGAATCTTTGACATGCCCGCCCCAAATTGAATGCTCGCGAGCGACTCCGCACTCGGCGAACCGGGACTCTACCTTCGAACATGCGTAGCCACAATGGTTGTTGAGTTGATCTGTGCGAGAGCTTGTGCTTGAAACGTGAACGGGTGTGGCCGCTTGCCGCCCACTCCCGCCCATTTGCCGGATCCGGCCCCCTTGGGCAACGGTTTCCGCTACTGAGAGCTGGAGTTGACGATCCGACAGCAGAACGGGGCCGGTTCGCGCCGGCCGGCACGGGCGAC
>NZ_JBEYFP010000957.1:0-2087 GCF_040634455.1 Kitasatospora sp. NPDC007106 | reverse complement strand
GGTCCCACCGGGCCGCTCCGCCCCCGCCGGGCGGCGCAGCGCGATCCGGGTGCTGACCGGAGGCGGCGCCTGGAACATGAACCCCGTCCTGGTGACCGCGGTGCTCACCGCCGGGGAGGGCGAGGACACCACCGTCGTGCTGCTGCGCGCCGCCGCCAAGGAGGGGCTGATCAAGCAGCGGGCCGGCGAGAGGACGGCGAAGCGCCTGGCCGAGCTGCTCACCGACTGACCCGCGGGCCCTGTCGGGCCGCCATGGCGGGAACGGTGCAGGAACGCTGCGAGTAGCCCGTGAACCGGCCGGGCCGGGAGGGTCGCAGCGTGACAGCCGTCCGTGAGCACCCCCTCCCCGCAGACCCCGTCGACCGCGTTCCGGCACAGCCCGGCACCGGCGCCCGGGACCTGTCAGGCCTGCTGCCGCGCATCGCCCGCGGCGACGAACGCGCGTTCGGCGTGCTCTACGAGGCAGTGGCCGGCCCCGTGCTGGGACTCGCCCACCGGGTGCTGCGGGACCGGGCGCAGGCCGAGGAAGTGGCCCAGGAGGTGCTGCTGGAGGTCTGGCGCACCGCCGCCCGCTACCGGCCGGACCGCGGCGGGGTGCTGACCTGGGTGCTCACCATCACCCACCGCCGCGCCGTCGACCGCGTCCGCTCCGCGCAGGCCTCCGCCGACCGCGACCGGCGGGCCGCCGCCGCCTCGCCCGCCCCGGTGTTCGACGAGGTCGCCGAGGCCGTGGAACGCCGCATCGACCGGGACCGGGTCCGGCGCTGCCTCGGCGCACTCACCGAACTCCAACGGCAGTCGCTCGCCCTCGCGTACTACGGCGGCTACTCGCAGTCGCAGATCGCCGCGATGCTCGGCGCCCCGCTCGGCACGGTCAAGACCCGGATGCGGGACGGGCTGACCCGGATGCGGGACAGCCTCGCCGTCCACGACTGACCCGCCGCCGGACGGGCCGGCGGCCCCTTCCGGTGCGCAACCGCTGCGAGCGCCCCTCCGCGTGCGGGTTGGCCATGCTGGACGGGCAGCGACCCCGCAGCCACCGGAGTCGCCGACCCGACCAGCAGCCCGCCCGCCCGACCGCCCGCCCGACCGGCCGCCCGACCGGCCGCCCGTCCGTCCGTCCGTCCGTGAGGAGGAGACCGTGGGAGCCCCCGCACCCGCCACCGGCCCACCGGGCACGACCGCCACGGCCCCCGCCGCTGCGCCGGTGCTCGCCGAGGCCAGCCTCACCACCGGGGGAGTGGCCCGCAGGCTCGGCGTCTCACCGACCACCGTGCGCTCCTGGGAGCGGCGCTACGGCATCGGGCCCGCCCGGCGCGAGGAGGGACACCACCGGCGCTGGACCCCGCAGGACATCGCCGTCCTCGAAGCCATGTGCCGGCTGACCGCCCGCGGTGTCCCGCCCGGCGAGGCCGCCCGGCTGGCCCTCGGCGCCGCGGCGCCCGTCCCGTCCGGAGCCGGGGCCGCCCCCGGCGATGGCGCCCACGAAGGCCCCGCCGAAGGGTCCCCCGACCGGATCGACACGGCGAACGCCCCGGCGGCCGGGCCGGTGAGCCCGGAGTGCCGCGGCCTCACCCGGGCCGCCGTCCGCCTGGACACCGCGGAGGTCGCCCGGCTCCTCCGTCAGGTCGTCGACGACATGGGGGCGGTGGCCGCCTGGACGGAGGTCATGATGCCCGCACTGCGGGCGGCCGGTCGCCGGTGGGCCGGCGAGGGCGAGCGGTACGTCGAGGTCGAGCACCTGCTCTCCTGGCACGTCTCCACGGCGCTCCGCCGGGTCGCCGACCGGCCGGTGCCGCCCCGTCCCGGCCCGCCCGCCCTGCTCGCCGGCATGCCCGCCGAACTGCACACCCTCCCGCTGGAGGCGGTCGCCGCCGGTCTGGCCGAACGCGGCCTGCCCTACCGGATGTTCGGCGCCGCCGTACCCGCCGAAGCACTGCTGGAGGCGGTCCGCAGGACGGGCCCGGCCGCCGTGATGATCTGGTCCCAGGCCAAGCACACCGCCGACCGGGTCCTCGCCCGCCGGGCCGCCGAGACCGCCTGGGGCGGCCGCGGCTCGCGCGCCCGCCCGGTCGTCCTCATTGCGG
>NZ_JBEYFP010000956.1:0-2087 GCF_040634455.1 Kitasatospora sp. NPDC007106 | reverse complement strand
CACGCAGCGGCGGGACCCGAGGCGGTGGCGGCGCCCGGAGCCCCGCAGCAGCAGTGACCCCGCCGCGGACAAGCCGGACGGCCCCGGACGACCCGGCGCCGGCACGCCTCCGGCCGCCCCGGGAGAGCCCGGAGGGGCCGGCGCTGTGCGCGGTCAGCCGGTGCGGCCCTCGGCGCGGTCGAGTTCCTCGTCCAGGGCGAGGGCCGCGTCGATCAGGGCCAGGTGGGTGAACGCCTGCGGGAAGTTGCCGAGTTGCTCGCCGGAGGGGCCGATCTCCTCGGCGAACAGACCGACGTGGTTGGCGTAGGTGAGCATCTTGTCGAAGGCGTAACGGGCCTGCCGCAGCCGGCCGGCGCGGGCGAGCGCGTCGACGTACAGGAAGGTGCAGAGGCTGAAGGTGCCCTCCGAGCCGCGCAGGCCGTCGGGCGACGCGGCCGGGTCGTAGCGGTAGACGAGGCTGTCCGAGACGAGTTTGCGGTCCATCGCGTCGAGCGTGGAGAGCCATGCAGGGTCCTTCGGCCCGAGCAGGCCCACCCGCGGGATCAGCAGCAGGGAGGCGTCGAGGACGTCGCCGTCGTAGTGCTGGACGAGCGCCCGCTCCTTCTCGCTCCAGCCGCGCTCCATGATCTGCTTCAGCACGGCGTCGCGGGTGCTCCGCCAGCGGACGATGTCGGCGGGTCGGCTGAACTCCTCGGCCAGGCGCATGCCGCGGTCGAAGGCGACCCAGGTCATCACCCGGCTGAAGGTGAAGTCCTTGCGGCCGCCGCGGGTCTCCCAGATCCCTTCGTCGGGGCGGTCCCAGTTGTCCGCGAGCCAGTCGAGGGTCTTCGCCGCCGCCTTCCAGCCGCGGTAGCCGGCCTGGACCCCGATCTCGCGTCCTTCGGCCATGGCGTACAGCGCCTCGCCGTAGATGTCCAGCTGCAACTGGTCCATCGCGGCGTTGCCGGCCCGGACGGGGTACGAGCCGCGGTAGCCCTCGAAGTGTTCGAGGATCTCCTCGGTCAGCTGCGGGTCGCCGTCGACGCGGTACATGATCTGCAGCCGCTCGCCGGGCATCTCCAGCCGATCGTGGATCCGGTCGCCGAGCCAGCGGGTGTACGCACTGGCCTCCTCGGTGAAGCCCAGGTCCAGCAGGGCGCGCACCGAGAGGGACGCGTCGCGCACCCAGGTGAAGCGGTAGTCCCAGTTGCGCTCGCCGCCGACCTGCTCGGGCAGGCCCATGGTGGCGGCGGCGATCGGTGCGCCGGTCGGGGCGTAGGTGAGCAGCTTGAGGGTGATCGCGGACCGGTGGACGGCGTCCGGCCACCGGCCGCGGTAGTTCGACTGGCGGACCCAGGTCTGCCAGTGGTCGACGGCCTCCCACAGCTGCTCGGTGAGCCGGGCCTCGGTGGGCGGCGGCGGGGCCTCGCCGTCGGGGCCGCAGGAGGTCATGACGACGCCCGAGGTCTGGCCGGCGTCGAGCGTGACCGTGCCGCGGACGTCCCGGTCGGACCGGTGCAGCGGGAACAGCGCGCGCAGGTGCAGTGCCGCGCCGGGCGCGCGGAAGACGGCGTCCTGGCCGTCGACGGTCACCTGGTGGTCGGCCCGGCCGTAGTCGAAGCGCGGCCGGCAGTCGAGTTCGAACCGGACGGTGCCGCGGACGGCGCGGACCGCCCGGATCAGGGTGTGGCGGTCCGAGGCGCGCTTGCTGTTGTCGGGGAGCATCCAGTCGATGACCTCGCCGACGCCGTCCTCGGACATGAACCTGGTGACCAGGACTGCGCTGTCCGGGTAGTAGAGCTGACGGCAGGTCGGGGCGTGCTCCACCGGGGCCAGCCGGAAGTGGCCGCCGCGGTCGTGGTCCAGGAGGGCGGCGAAGATGCTGGGCGAGTCGAACCGCGGCGCGGCGAACCAGTCCACCACGCCCTTCGAGGAGATCAGCGCGGCAGTCTGCAGGTCTCCCACCAGTCCGTGGTCGGCGATGGGCGGGTAACGGTCCATGAGCTCTCCGAGGTCTCGGCTTCCTCGGCGCAGCGTAGCCGTTATGTCACGGATGTCCTGGTATGACGCGAGACTGTCGTGACGGTCCGGCCGACGCCACTGCCGCC
>NZ_JBEYFP010000955.1:0-2090 GCF_040634455.1 Kitasatospora sp. NPDC007106 | reverse complement strand
GGCACGATCATCGAGACCGGCACCGACTCCTACCGCCTCGCCACCACCCGCGCCCGCACCGGACAAGCCGCTGCGGCTGGCTGACCGGCCTGTCCCACATGGCCCGCCCGAAGGCGGGCCATCACGACGACCAGGGGACGCGGATCTGCGTCTTGACGGTGCGGACATCGACAAGCTCGAAGCCGTCCTGACGCCGCACGACATGCTGGACGTCATTCAGAGCCGAGTCGCGGAGGAATCCGACCCAACCCTCCGTGGTCGCCTGCCGAAGAAGCCATTCAACGACCTCCATCATCACGCCGAATTCGTCCTCGTGGATGCAGGTCCGGACCGTCAGAGCCCAAGGGACACTGCCATCCGGGTTCGGCTTGTTGACGGCACGGACCAGGACGCAGGTGTCCACCCCATCGAACGAATGACTCGCCTCACCACCATCGAAGACCCGCCAGGGGACACCGTGTGACTCCCAGTCAGCCGACTGCAGCACCGGCGGCATCTCGGCCTGCCCCAGGAGCCACCGGAGCTCCTGAAGGACGGGCTCGGGCACATCCGGCCGCAGGTCCACAGCCAGGAACAAGTCGTAGTAGTCACTCACACCACGACCCTAGCGCCGGGCCCCGACAGCGGGCTCCGAGACGGACAGCGGCACCCGGTGAAGACACGGTGCTGTCAAAACTCGTGAACATCTGCGGGTAGCGTGATCACCAGCCGCTGTCCGAACTCATCGACAAACGCTGTCCTGAGAAGTGAACGAAGCCACTTCCACCGGTGCCGGACCTCATCGAGCGCGACTTCACCGCCGAGCGCCTGGACGAACGCCGGTGCGGCGACATCACCTACATCCGGGCCGCCGGCACCTGGCTCTTCCCGGCTTCTGCGATCGACATCCGCTCGCGCCGGGTGGTGGGGCCGGTCGATGGCCACCCACATGCGGACCTCGCTGGTCATCAACGTGCTCCAGGCCGCGGTTGCCGCCCGGGGCGGCGACGTCACCGGAGTGATCTTCCATGCGGACCGCGGGTCCCATACACGTCAGCGGCCTTCGCGGAGGCCTGCGACCGTCACTGCGTCCGCCGCTCGACGGGACGCATCGCCTCGTCCTACGTCAACGCCCTGGCCGAGAGCCTCTGGCAGAGCCTGAAACGCGAGTCCCTGCACGGCACGCCGACCACGACAGCAGCCCGGATCAGGCTCGAGGTCTTCCGCCGGCTCACCTACCACAACACCCGCCGGCGCCACAGCGCCCTCGGTTACCTCTGACCACTCGAGTTCGAACAGCGAGACCACGCCCCGGCTAATACTCCAGCTGTAGTTCTTGATCACTGTTGCGGAGCGACCTGTCGTTGCCGCCGCCCGTCGTCGATCATGGGTGGCCTCATCCGTGCCGCTGCGCCGGGCGGACTGGAAGGCTGAGCTCATGGCTTCGAGCATCGTCTCCAGTGCACCGAGTATCTGCGGACTGGTACGAGCGCCCTCTGGGTTCGGTTGCGGGAGCTCCTTCAGGACCAGGGGCTTGACCCTGAGGCGACGGTCGTCGTTGGCCTCTTGCAGGAGGGCCCCGATCACGAGGATGGCCAAGTCTCCGGCGACGGCAGGGTCTACGGGTCCAGCCTCTTCTATTGATCAGAAACGGCTCGGGTTCTCATCAACATGAGGGGTCTTCACCGGGGTCGCCTGATCCGCCTCGATGGTCCTGGCCGCCTCGGCTGCTTCCCGGAAGGTGACGACCGCCTCGCCGTTCTCCCGCGCCCATGCGGTGAGCATCCTGATGGGTTCCTCCAGGGTTCGCCCGAGATCGGTCAGGCCGTACTCCACGCGCGGTGGCGCCTCGGCGTACGCGTGCCGTTCGACGAGCCCGTTGGCTTGGAGCCGGCGCAACGTCTGGGTCAGTACCTTGCGTGAAATGCCACCGCTCAGCTCGACCAGCTCGCCGTGGCGCAACGGGCCGTCGGTCAGCGCGAAGAGCGTGACCATGGACCACTTGCTGGCGATGATCTCCATGGCCAGGAGAGCGGGACAGTCGGCGAGGAAGGCAATTCCGGGTCGCAGGCTCATGCCCCGAAGGTTACCTGGAGGTACCTGTTGGCCGC
>NZ_JBEYFP010000954.1:0-2098 GCF_040634455.1 Kitasatospora sp. NPDC007106 | reverse complement strand
GTCCCGGTCGACGTCCGCACGGGCGGTGTCCGGCACCGCGGTCAGGCCCAGGCCGACGTCCGCGCAGGCGACCGTGCCCGTCTGCCCGTTGGCCTGTTGCGACCTGGAGGGGCGCTGCCCGGCGAACGCGGCCGCGGCGATGACCGAGCCGCCGCCGACCGCCAGTACTCCGGCGAGCAGCAGGGCCAGCATTCTGCGCCCGGCCTTGTCACGTTTGTGAGTCCTCATATTCGCACTCTCGGTAGTCGTGGACAGGGTGTTCACTGCATGTGTCCGGCGCTGCGGACCACCGCTTCGTTCAGCGCTGCCCGGCCGGCTTCGGGCTCGGCGAGGCGGATCCCGCGGGCAGCGCGGAAAGTCCGCCGTAATTGACCAGTCGGGTTTCCTCCAACACCGTCATGTGGTCGAGCACCGTGGAATTCGCCACGGTCGCCAGATCCCGGACGGTGGAATTCTGGGTACTGGCGCGCACCTGCGCGACCACCGCGAAAACCTGCCCGTGGGCATTGCGCACGATGTTCGCGAAGAGCCGGTCGAACTCGGCGCCCTGGGCCGCGTCCAGCTGCTGCAGCCAGCCCTTCTGCTGGTCGTTCGGCTCGCTGGGGACGTCCATCCCCAGGGCCGCGGCCGCCTCCAGGTCGGCCCGGTCGAGCGCGGTGTGCCCGTCGACCAGGTGCTGGCCGGCGGTCTTGACCTCGGCCGTGCCGCCCTTGGCGAGGGCCATCCGGCCTGCGGGGATCTCCCAGAGTCCGGCCAGCCGGACCCGTTTGACGAAGTCCCGGTCGAGCGCCGTCAGCGGACCCGTCGCGGTCTGCGTCGTCGTTCCCGGCGCAGCGCCGCCCGCCTGCGGTGTCCGGTAGGAGCCCGCCGACTTCACGACGGGGACCACCAGCGCGGTCACCGTGGACATCATGGCCACGATGATCGCGAGCGTGGCGAACGACCGCGGGAGACGGCTCACCCTGGGAAGGCCGTAGACGCCTTTCTCGGTTCCGCGTTTCTTCCTGGAAGATGACATCGGTTTCCTATCACGCCGAAGAGGGTGATCGCACCGGCCGCCGCCGGAATTCCTTTTCGGACGGTCCCGGCGACCGCGGTGAAAACCCTACGGAACGCGGGGGCGCCCCGTCGGGGAATTCATCAACAATGGACAGATATGGCGACGGCCAGGGACACCGGTCGAAGGTCACGGAATCCCGGGGCGGTCGGGGCGCGCAGCACTCACCGGCTGCGGCGGACGTCCTGGCGGGGGCCGAACGTCCGGTGCGGGGGCAGTTCCTCCGCTCTGCGGCGCAGCCGCGCGCACTCGGCGGCCGTGCCGTGGATCTTCAGGGCCAGCAGGATCTCGAAGCGCGCCTGCGAGGTGCGCAGGCTGCTGCCGAAGATCCGCTCCAGCTTGCGGAGCCGGTACCGGACGGTCTGCGGATGGATGCGCAGCAGCACCGCCGCCTCGGTGGCGCCGCCGCCCTCCAGCCAGGCGAGCAGGGTCTGCTCCATCCGTTCGCGCTGGCGCGGTGTCAGGTCGTTCAGCCGGCCGAGCCACTTGGCCGACAGGCGGCCGGCCAGCAGCGGGTCCTGGAGGAGGAGCACCTCGGCCAGGTGGTCCTCGACGAAGAGGAGTTCCCCTGCACCGTCCGGCCACTGCGGGGACAGCGAGAGCAGGGTGCGGGCCCAGCGCAGCGAGGCTCCGGCGTCGGACCGGGAGACCACCGGGCCGACCACGGCCGCGCGGCCCTGCAGCCAGCGGGTGAGGTTGCGGCGCATGCTCGGTGCCGGGTCCGGGATCAGCAGGTAGGGCTCGGGTCCGTGCAGGTAGGCGACGACCTTCGCGGTGGAGAGTCCGGGCGGGGGCGGTCCGGGGACGGCGGAGAGGGCCACCGCCTGGACGACTCCGGGGCCGGCCTGGGGCCGGGGCTTGTCGGTGGGCGCGGAGGGCGGGCGCCGGACGAGTTCGCCGCGGCCGCCGCCGGGCAGGGTCAGTGAATCCACGACGCCTCCTTCCACGGCCTGCCGGGCCTGCACCGCGGGGGGCGGTCGCCGGACTTCGCGGCGTCGGCGCGGCGGCCGGCCGGGGCGGGCGTCCTGCGCACGGGGACGC
>NZ_JBEYFP010000953.1:0-2101 GCF_040634455.1 Kitasatospora sp. NPDC007106 | reverse complement strand
GTCACCCTGTCGGCCAAGCAGGCCGAGTTCGCGAACGGACGCGCCCGTGACCTGGGCATCGGCGACCACGTCCGCGCCCGCGTGTGCAACATGCTCGACATGCCGTTCGAGGCCGGGCAGGTCTCGGCCTCGTGGAACAACGAGTCGAGCATGTACGTCGACCTCCACGACCTCTTCGCCGAGCACTCGCGGATCCTCGGCGTCGGCGGTCGGTACGTCACCATCACCGGCTGCTGGAACCCCCGGTACGGCCAGCCCTCGAAGTGGGTCTCCCAGATCAACGCGCACTTCGAGTGCAACATCCACTCCCGCCGGGAGTACATGCAGGCCATGGCCGACAACCGGCTCGTCCCGCAGGCCGTCGTCGACCTGACCCCGGCGACCCTGCCGTACTGGGAGCTGCGGGCCACGTCCTCGCTGGTCACCGGTATCGAGGAGGCGTTCATCAACTCGTACAAGGACGGCTCGTTCCAGTACGTGCTGATCGCGGCCGACCGCGTCTGAACCCGCTGAGCGGGCGGGGCCGGCGGTCCGCCGCGGCTCCGTGACGACACCGAGAGGCTGCCACTCCCCCAGGGGGTGGCAGCCTCGACCGGTTCAGCCGCCGGTGCCGCTGCCGCTCGCGGCCCCTACCGCTGCGCCGCCGGGTCCAGGTCGGCCACCAGCCGTTCGGCGAGCCGCCCGGACGACGCGGGGTTCTGCCCGGTGTACACGTTGCGGTCGACCACCATGAACGGGAGCAGCGGCAGGCGCGTCTTGGCGCAGTCTCGAGGTGGCCCCTGCCCGAGGCCACCGCCACCGTGTGGTCCGACCTCGTCATGACCGCGGGACTGCGCGAGGGCGGGACCGTGCTGGTGCACGACGGCGCCAGCGGCATCGGCACCACGGCCGTCCAGATCGCCAAGGCGCTGGGGCCCGCGTGGTCACTGGGCGCCGCACGGATCACCCGTTCGGCCCCCTCGCCCGAAGGCCCGGCACGCGCCCCGCACCGCCCGCGGAAAGGATGGTCGCGCGGCGGCCCCTCCCGGGCCGCCCGACGACCTCACGGAGGCCCCCATGGCCACGACCTCCCGCCCGGCCGCCCCGGTCCTGGAACCGGCCGCCACCGATCTGGCGAAGGCCACCGACCCGCACCCGCGCATCTACGAACTCGCCCCGGCCGAAGGCCGCGACGCCCTGGCCGGCCTGCAGACCGGCGCCGGCGTCGACAAGCCCTCGGTCGACGAGGAGTGGCTCGACGTCGACGCCGGTGCGCACGGCACGGTCCGCACCCGCATCGTCCGGCCGGCCGGCGTCACCGGCGTCCTGCCGGTGATCTTCTACATCCACGGCGCGGGCTGGGTCTTCGGGGACGAGAACACCCACGACCGCCTCGTGCGCGAACTCGCCGTCCGCGCGAACGCCGCCGTCGTCTTCCCCGTCTACACCCGCGCGCCCGAGGCCAAGTACCCGACCCAGATCGAGCAGAACTACGCCGTCGGCCAGTGGCTCAAGGACCACGGCCCGGCCAGGAGCCTCGACCCCGGCACCGTGGCGGTCTGCGGCGACTCGGTCGGCGGCAACATGTCGACCGTCTTCGCGATGATGAACGCCGAACGCGGCGGGCTGCGCCTCGCCTGCCAGGTGCTGCTCTACCCGGTCACCGACGCCGCCTTCGACACCCCCTCCTACCTGCAGTTCGCCGAGGGCTACTTCCTCACCCGCGAAGGCATGCAGTGGTTCTGGGACCAGTACACCACCGACCCCGCCGAGCGCGCCGACCCGCACGCCTCACCGCTGCGCGCCTCCGCGGAACAGCTCCGGGCGATGCCGCCGACCCTGATCATCACCGACGAGGCCGACGTGCTCCGCGACGAGGGGGAGGCCTACGCCGCGAAGCTGCGTGCCGCCGGGGTCCAGGTCACCGCGGTCCGCGTGCTGGGCATGGTGCACGACTTCATGATGCTCGACAGCCTGCGCGACACCGCCGCCAACAACGTCGCCCTGAGACTCGCCGGCGACACCCTGCGCGACGCCCTCCACGGGTGGTGAGCCGGCCCCTCGCCGCAGGGACGCACCGGCGGGGCCGCGCTCCGAGAAGGCGGTGACGGGCCGCCGCCCG
>NZ_JBEYFP010000952.1:0-2102 GCF_040634455.1 Kitasatospora sp. NPDC007106 | reverse complement strand
CCTCCGCGCGGGCTGCGGCGGTCAGCCGGTCGGCCTCGGCCTCGGCGGCGGCGAGCCGGGTGCGGCGGACCGATTCGGCCTCGGCGCGGACGGCGTCCGCCTCGGCGTCCTGCTCGGCGCGGCGGCGGGCGTTGGCGCCCTCCTGGGCGACCAGTTCCTCCTCACGGCGGGCGAGTTCGATCCGGTTGGCCATCTCGTTCTCGGCGATGGCGCGCTCCCGCTCGACGGCGAGGGCGCGGCGCTCGTAGGTGGCCCGGTCGGCCTCCTGCTGGACCTGCTCGCGGGCCGGGGTGCGCAGCGCCCGCTCGGTCTCGGCCTCGGGGCGGAGCGCGGTGACGCGGACGGCGATCACGGCGAGGCCGATCTCGGCGAGCCGGGCGTCGCCGGTGAGGCCCTCGGCGATGCGGCGGCGCACCGCGGTGATGCCCTCGGTGAGGGTGCCGGCCAGCGGGGTCGCGGCGACGAGTTCGAGGGCGTGCTGCTGGGCGGTCTCGGTGAGCAGGGTGCCGATCTGTTCGAGCGGCTCGGCCCGCCAGGCGCCGGTGTCCGGGTCGATGCCGAAGTCGAGGCGTTCGGCGGCCACCGCCGGGTCGGTGATCCGGTAGGTGACGGTGGCCTGCACCGCGAGGTCCTGGTAGTCGGCCGTCCGGGCATGGAAGAGCATCGCCAACTCACGGTCTTCGAGCGGGACTTCGGAGATGGCCGCAGTGAGCGGGCGGAACCAGAAGGCGAGGCCGGCGCCCTGGTGGACGGGCCGGCCGCCGCGCAGGTGGCGGATGTGGGCGGTGGGTGCGGCCCGCAGGTGCCGGAATCCGAGTCGCCTGGTGATGTCGGCCATGGTGAATCCCCCTCGCATTGTTTTCGTCGAGATGACGATAACCGGCTCGCCCGGTTGTCGTCAATGCGACGAGAAGAGGGTGGTCCGACGCTCCGCTCCCGCGGCCGACGCCCTGACAGATGTCAGGTACCGGGCAGACCGCTGCTCAGGTTTCCTGGAGTCAGACGGGGGCGGCCACCGGGCCGCCCACCGGTCGGGCCCGCTCCTCGGGCCCTCTCCCACGACGCAAGGAGCGTTCCATGTTCGCTGTGCGCAAGCTCGCCCTCGCCGGAGCCGCAGCCGCCGTCGGTCTCGCCCTGACGGGCCTCGTCCCGGCCTCCGCCGAGGCCGCGAGCGGCTGCTACGGCATCGGCGGCGGCAAGTACAACTGCAACGTCTGGAAGACCGCACCGTCCTACTTCGCCGGCAACGTCCGCGCCGGCACCCTCAACGCGGGCACCAACTACTTCTACTGCCAGGCCGTCGGCAGCGAGGTCGTCGACGGCCCGTACCGCAACCACTGGTGGGCCAAGACCGACGACGACAGCGGCAACAAGGGCGTCTGGGTGAACGTCGTCTACCTCTCCGGCGGCGACAATGACCAGCCGGTGCCCGGACTGCCGAGCTGCTGACGCAGGCTCACCCACCCCGCCCGGGCGGGCTCACCGACTGTACTCGGCGAGGTACTGCTCCACCTTCGCCACGTGCGGCCGGACCCGCTCGGGCACCCCGCGGGCCTCCGCGACGGACTTGTCGCTGGTGCGGTAGCCCGCCGCCAGCAGCCCCGGCAGGTCGTCCGTGAGCCCCCGGCGCTTGAACTGCTGCGCCAGCCAGCAGACGTACGAGCCCATCGAGATGATGGCGTCCGGCGGCGACATGTAGTCCTTGCGGCCGTCCAGGTCGCCGTCCTGCGCCCAGGCGTTGAACACGGCCGGCGTCCACATCGCGATGCCGTACTCCCCGGTCTCCGGCCGGGCGGCCTTCGGGTCGAAGCCGCTCTCCGCCTTCAGCATCGCGGCCAGCAGCACCGGGGTCACCTCCGGCTCGGGGCAGCGCCGGGCGGCCCGGGCGATCGGCTCGCGCAGCG
The DNA here is from genome assembly GCF_040634455.1 of Kitasatospora sp. NPDC007106. Taxonomy (NCBI): domain Bacteria; kingdom Bacillati; phylum Actinomycetota; class Actinomycetes; order Kitasatosporales; family Streptomycetaceae; genus Kitasatospora; species Kitasatospora sp. NPDC007106. Next base: position 198 of record NZ_JBEYFP010000952.1, on the reverse strand, counting down.
CCGCGGGCACGTCGGCGTCCGCGGGCAGTGCACCGGGCAGGGTGCCGGACGGGCTGCCGGACGGAGTGCCGGAGGGGACCGCCCGCGGACGGCCCGGGCCGCTGCCGTCCGGCGACCCCGGGAGCACGGCCACCGTCGCGGCACAGACCAGCGCCCCCACCGCGGCGACGGCCACCGCCAGCGCCCCGCGCCGTCGCC
>NZ_JBEYFP010000951.1:0-2110 GCF_040634455.1 Kitasatospora sp. NPDC007106 | reverse complement strand
GACGGGACCTGGGCCCTGGTGCGCAAGCACTACGACGACGACCAGATCGCGGCGCTGGTCGCCCTGGTCGCCCTGATCAACGCGGCCAACCGGCTCGCCGTGATCGTGCACCAGAAGGGCGGCTCCTACGAGGCCGGCATGTTCGCCGCCGCCCTCGGCTGACCACCGCCCGGACGGCCCCGGACGGCCCCGGACGGCCCCGGACGGCCCCGGACCGGCCCGGTCCGGGGCCGGTTCAGTCCTCCGGGACGAGGCCGGCGTTCACCGCCCGCCGCCGGAGCCGGTGGTGCCACTCGTTCGCGTCCGGGCCGGGCTCGACCGCCGGCACGGGCCCGGGGGCGGACTCCACGAGGTGCAGCAGGGACCAGGCGACGCCGTAGCAGTCGTCCGGACCGAAGCACTGGGCGAGCCGCGCGGCCTCCTCCGCGGTGACCGGGCGGGCGATCGCCTCCAACTGCCGCACCCGCCGGGCGATCTCGTCCTCGTGCGCGTCCTCGTCGGGGAGCGGGCCGTCGGCGACGAACGCCGCCACGTCGGGTCTCATGGGCGCATGATCGCCCTCCGGTGCCGCCCGCGGCAAGCGACCCGTTGGGTCCGTCCGGCGCGGCAGCTCGGGGATGTACGCGCCGGAGCGCGCGCATCGGTGTCAGGCTGGGCGCTGTGAAGTACATGGTGCTGATGTACGCGGACCCGGCGGCGACCGCGGCGATGACGGCCGAGCAGCGGGCCGAGGTGTTCGCCCGGCACGAGGCGCTGCACCGGGACCTGGCGGCCTCCGGCGAGCTGCTCAACGGCGCCGGGCTGGCCTACCCCGCGGACACCACCACGCTCCGGCCGGCTCGCAAGGACGGCGGGGACGGTGGCGCGGTCGCGTCGGACGGGCCGCTCACCGCCGCGGCGGAACAGCTGACCGCCTACTACGTGCTCGACTGCGCGAGCCCGGAGCGGGCCCGCGAGATCGCCGGACGGGTGGTCGACTTCCACGTCGTGGCGGTCGAAGTGCGGCCCGTCCACGACTCGTTCGGCATGGGCGGGGCCGACGGCACCGGCTGATCCGACGGCACGGGCCGGGCCGACGCCCGTCAGACCGGCTCGATCCGGCGGCGCAGCAGGCAGAACTCGTTGCCCTCCGGGTCGGCCAGGACGTACCAGCTCTCGGTGCCGGTCTGGCCGACGTCGGCGTGCCGGGCGCCGAGGGCGAGCAGCCGCGCCAGTTCGGCCTCCTGGTCGCGGTCGGTGGCGCTGACGTCGATGTGCAGGCGGAGCTTCGCCGGCCGCGGGTCGGTGGTGGGGCCGATGACGAGGGTGGGCTGCGGGCCGCCGAAGCCGGTGCCGGGCGGCCCGATCTCGATGCTCCCGTCGTCCTCGCGGCCGAGTTCGACGTAGCCGAGGACCTCGCTCCAGAAGGCGGCGAGCAGGCCGGGGTCGGCCGCGTCGAGGACCAGCTCACTGATGCGGCATGCCATGCCGTCAGTGTAGGGCGACGACCCGGGACCCCGGCCCGCCCGCGGTGTGTCGCGGGACGGTCCGTCAGGCGCCGGTGGTGCCGTCGAGGAGTTCGCGGAGGATGTCGAGGTGCCCGTTGTGCCGGGCGGTCTCCTCGGTCATGTGGAGGAGGATCCACCGCAGGTCGAACTGGCCGCGGTCGCCGCGGGTGCGCTTGGCCACCGTGTCGAGGGGGTGGGCGGCGACCAGCTCGCGGTGGCGGGCGCACGCGGCCTCGTACTCGGCGAGCAGCTCGTCGAGCGGGCGGTCGACGGCGATCCGCATCTCCCGGTCGGGGTCCTCGTCCGTCCAGGGGCCGCGGTCCTCCTCGCCGAGGAACATGACCTCGAACCACCAGTGCTCGACCCACCGGAGATGGTTGATCAGGCCGGCGAGGGTCATCAGGGGTGAGCCGGGCAGCGGAGCGCGCCGGGCGTTCTCGGCACTGACCCCCTCGCACTTGGCCCGTGCGGTGGCGCGGGCGTAGTCGAGGAAGGTGGTGAGCTGGGTGCGCTCGTCCAGGGCCGCGGGTACGTCGGTTCGTGTCGTCATCGACTGGATGATCTTCCATGCGGCGCCCGTCTGTCCAGCGGTTTCGCACACCCGCAGACCCGACCCCTCCTCG
>NZ_JBEYFP010000950.1:0-2113 GCF_040634455.1 Kitasatospora sp. NPDC007106 | reverse complement strand
CCGCCCGCGCCCCAGGCCTCCATCAGGGCCACCCTGCGGCCGTAGTCCTCATGGTCGCCGGCCAGACCGACGTACCAGGCGGTGTGGGACATCTGCTCGGCCGGGGTGGAGGCGGCGTAGACAGTGTCGGCGACGCCGGCGTCGCGCATGACCTCCATGGCGCGCTGGTTCAGGACATGGGCCTTGGGCAGGACGGAGGTGCTGGGCCAGGCGGTGACCAGCAGGGACTCGATGCCCATGCGGCTGAGCAGCATGGAGGCGGTGAGCCCCGCACCGCCTCCGCCGACGATGAGGACGGGAACGTCGATGTCGTTCATGGGTGCTCCATGGGATGTCACGGCTCGGTGCCATGGGGTGGGGACGGGTCAGGAGAGGCAGGGGAAGAGGGCCAGGGGCGTTTCCCCGGTCGCCGGAAACAGCGGTGTCGATTCAGAGGCGCACAGCACCTCGGCAGCCAAGGGGGTGAAGATGCGGCGGGCGCCGTACAGCCGTATGAAGGAAGGCGGCCTGCGGTGGTGGCCCTGAGCGCGGATGCTGCGCTACGTCAGCCATGGCGTGGAGGCACAGGGCGGCAGATGCTGGCGGACGTCGATGCGGCTCATCGTGATGCTCCTCGGGTCCCGGCGGCGGCGCTGCCAAGCGGGTCTGGCGAAGTCCGCTGCGATTCGGCAGCGCCCTGAAGGGGCGCGGGGAACGGCGCGACCAGCCACGACGGTGCCGCGGGCGGCTGACGGCCAATCGCGGTACTTCCAGCGGGGCGCTCAGCCGCCGGCCAGCACGACGAGATGGGCTCCGGCCAGGACACCCACGACGACGGCCGGCAGGCAGCGGGCCGCCGGGTCACCGCTGCGTAGATGGACGACGACGGCTCCGGCCATGAGCAGGATCAAGCCGACCGACGCGGCGGCACCGAGCGCGGTGATCCGCAGGCCGAGCAGCAGACCGGCCGCTGCCGCCACCTCCAGAGCACCCAGCAGGCGGTAGTGGGTCGTGGTCATGCCGACGTGGCCCGCGGCCTGGCGCATCGCGGGGACTGCCGCAAGCTTGGCCGACCCGAACAGGAGGAACATCCCGGTCAGGAGGACGGCGAGGACGGTGGCGGTGGTGCTCATGGGGGCTTCCCTCTCAGGTGGCTTGTTCGGGGGCGTACTGCCAGTGCAGGACGTACCGGTCCAGGGCTGCGGTGACCCTGCGTCGTACCGCCTCGTCGGCAAGGGCGGGCAACGTGACACGGACACCGCCGTCGTGCGGCCGGCACAGGATGAGCTCCGGGTCGCAGTCCGCGCCCTGGGCGGCCAGTTCGGCGTGGACCGCGCGGCGGGTGGCGTCCAGGCGCAGGCCGAGCTTGTAGGGCTTGCCGACGGCGGTGAGCGGGATGGCGTCGATCACGAGCACCTCGCGCGGGGCGGCTGCGCGTTCGGGGACTCGTTCGGCGGCCCAGGTGAGCAGTTCGGCAGGGTTGGTCTGGGCGTGGGGGGCGAGGGTGACGTAGGCGACGGGGACTTCGCCCGCGTGGGGGTCGGGGCGGCCGACCGCCGCGGCGGCGGTGACTTCAGGGTGGGCGAGGAGGGTGTCCTCGATGGCGGCGGGGTCGATGTTGTGGCCCCCACGGATGATCAGGTCCTTGGCGCGGCCGGCGAGATGGATGAAGCCGTCGGCGTCGATGCGGGCCAGGTCGCCCGTGTCCAGCCAGCCGTCGCGGATCTTCCCCGCGGTCTCCAGGCGAGGCCCCTGGGCGGTGTGCTCGGCAACGTACCCGGCGAAGACGACCGGACCGCTGACGGTGAGCACCCCAGTGGCGCCGGGCGGCAGGTCGTGCCGCTCGCCGGTGTTCGGGTCGATCCGCACGGTCTTGACCTGCTGGTAGGGCAGGCGCCGGCCGACGCTGCCGGAGCGGGTGTGACCGGGCAGGCCGAGGGCTGAGGCGCAGGTCGCCTCGGTCAGCCCGTAGCCCTCGCACAGCGGGATGCCGGTGTGCTGCTCGAAGGAGTCCCGTACGGCTGGAGGGAGAGGCGAGGCGCCGACGGCGGCGAACCGCATGCTGGAGATGTCTGCGTCGACGGGGACATGGGCGAGGACGGAGTACACGGTGGGCACGCCGGACATGGCGGCG
>NZ_JBEYFP010000949.1:0-2116 GCF_040634455.1 Kitasatospora sp. NPDC007106 | reverse complement strand
GGGTCAGGTCCGCGCCGGCACCGCGGGGTGAGGGGGTGGGTCAGCCGGTGATGTTGGCGACGTCGGCGAGGGCCTTCTGCCAGGCGGTGGCCGGGTCGGCCTTGCCCTGTTCGATCGAGGTGAGGGCGTTGCCGACGGCGGTGCCGATCTCCGCGCCGTGGGCGCCGAGCGGCTGCGGCTGCAGGTCCTTGGCGGACTGCGAGAAGATCTTGCCGGTGGGTGCGCCGTTGAACAGCGGGTCGGTGAATCCGGCGATGTCCGGCTGGCTCCAGAGCGCCTGGTCGGACGGGAAGTAGCCCTTGTTCTTGAACAGCCAGGACTCCTGCTCGGGGGCGGTGAGCCACTTGGCGAGCTCGACGGCGGCCTTGGTGTGCTTGCCGGACTCGGGAACCGTCAGGTACGAGCCGCCCCAGTTGCCGCCGCCGCCCGGGATCCGGGCGATGTCCCAGGTGCCGCCGTCGGTGGGCGGGTTGCCCTTGAACTCGTAGCTCATCCAGGCGGGACAGGCGACGGTGGCGAACTGGCTCTTCTGGAAGCCGGTGTCCCAGGCGGGGGTGAAGGCCTGGATGCCCGCCGACTGGCCGTCCTTGACCGCACCGGCGACCAGGTCGAAGGCCTGCTTGACCGCCGGGTTCTCCTGGACGACGGGCTTGCCGGAGGCGTCGTAGAAGCCGGTGGGGGACTGCGCGACGATCGCGCTGAACAGGTTGCCCGCGCTGTCGAACCACTTGGCGCCCTTGGTGGGGCTCTTGGCGAGGAACTGCTTGCCGGCGGCGGTGTAGGCGGGCCAGTCGGCGAGCAGCGCGGAGACCTGGTCGCGGTCGGTCGGCAGGCCGGCGGCCTTGAACAGGTCACTTCGGTAGCACAGCGCCAGGCCGCCCATGTCGGTGCCGAGGCCGAACAGCGCCTTGCCGTCGGCGCTGGAGGCCGGGGCGGTCTTCGAGGGCACCCACTGGTCCTTGCTGACGCCGTACTGCAGGAAGTCGACGAACTTCGAGGCCTGCGGCTGGAATCCGGCGACCTGGCCGATCTCGATGGCCTCGATGTCGGCGGTGCCGGAGCCGGCCAGCAGGTGGGCGCGCAGGTTCTGGTGGTGGGCGCCGAGGTCGGCGCGGTTCTCCTTGATGGTGATGTTGGGGTGCAGCTGCTCGTACTGCTTGTAGAGGTCCGCGTAGCCGAACTCGGAGAACAGGTTCACGGTCAGCGTGATCTTGGCGTCGGCGGCGTCCTCGGCGGCCGGGCCGCTGCTGGAGCAGCCGCCGGCGAGCAGGGCGACGGCGAGGGCGGCGGAGACGGCGAGGGCCGCGGATCTCCGGCCGGGGCGGGCGGTGGGCATGGCGGGGCTCCTTGCGGGGGATTCGGCGTGATGCGGGAGTGTGACGGTGGGAGAGCGCTCCACCGGGCAGCCGTGCGGGCGCCTGCCGGATCAGATGGGAGAGCGCTCTCCCGCCGGACGGAGCCTGGCCCCGAAACCGCCCCGCCGTCAAGGGGCTGCGCCCAAAAGCTTTGCGCACCTGCCGATTTGAAAGGGCGATCGCTGGGGGCCGAGCTGCTGCACGGGGCTTGACATGACGGAAACATCGCGGCAACCATTCCCATGACTGCGAGAGCGCTCTCCCAGGAATCGGCCGACGCGTGCCGTCCTCCCCCACCCGTCTCGTCAGGAGAGTTCCCCATGCCCGCTCCACCCGCCCGTGCGGCGGCCCCCACCGCGCACTCCGCACCGCCCTGGCGCGCCCTGGCCGGGCTCGTCGCCGGCGCCCTGGTCGCCGGACTGCTGCTGTTCCTGCCCGCCGGGCGGGCCCAGGCGGCGGCCTCGCTGCTCTCCCAGGGCCGCCCGGTCACCGCCTCCAGCGAGGAGAACCACGGCACCGCGGCCGCCAACGCGGTGGACGGCAACACCGGCACCCGCTGGTCCTCGGCCAACACCGACCCGCAGTGGATCCAGGTCGACCTGGGCGCCGTCGCCACCGTCAGCCAGGTCGTCCTCACCTGGGAGGCCGCGTACGGCAAGGCGTACAGGATCCAGCTCTCCGCGGACGGCACCAGCTGGACGGACGCCTACTCCACCACCACCGGTGCGGGCGGCACGGAGACGCTGAACGTCTCCGGCACC
>NZ_JBEYFP010000948.1:0-2121 GCF_040634455.1 Kitasatospora sp. NPDC007106 | reverse complement strand
CGGCCGCTGCGGCGAGCTCGCGCAGCTGGGCGTCGCCGGGTGCGGTGCCGTCGGCCGGGGCTTCGCCGGCCGGCGTCCACACGGTGGTGACCCGCATGCGGTTCTCCGTCAGGGTGCCGGTCTTGTCGGTGCAGACGACGGTGGTCGAACCGAGGGTCTCCACCGCGGACAGCCGTTTGACGACCGCCCCGCGCCGGGCCAGGTCCCGCACACCGGAGGCGAGGGCGAGCGTGATGGTCGGCAGCAGGCCCTCGGGCACGTTGGCGACCAGCAGGCCGACGGCGAAGGTCACCGCGGCGGTCAGCGACAGGCCGGCGGCCAGACCCATCGGCAGGAAGGCCAGCCCGACGCCCACCGCGATCACCGCGATCAGCCGGGCCACCCGTTTGACCTGGTGCTCCAGCGGGCTCTCCTCGCGGCGGGTGCGCTGGCTCAGGGCGGCGATCCGCCCGAGTTCGGTGTGCATTCCGGTGGCCGTCACCACGGCCAGCGCCTGGCCGCCGGTGCAGGCCGAGCCGGAGAACACCAGGTCGCGGGCGTCCAGCAGGGGACCTGCGACGTCTGTCGTCTCGGCGGAGCGGAAGACCGGGACGGACTCGCCGGTCAGCGCCGACAGGTCGACCTCCACGCCGCCGGACAGCAGCCGGGCATCGGCGGACACCCGGTCGCCCTCCTCGACCACCAGGATGTCGCCCGGCACCAGCGCCGTGGCCGGGACCTCCCTGCGGACGCCGCCGCGGACCACGGTGGCGTGCTCCGGCAGGAAGTCGGCCAGTGCCTCTACAGCCTGCTCGGCCTGACGCTCCTGCACGAAGGCGAGCAGGGCGTTCAGCACGATGACCGCGGCGATCGCCACCGCCAGCGCCGGTGCGCCGCTCACCAGGGCGAGCACGGCCGCCAGCGCGAGCAGCACGGCCAGCGGGTGGGTGAACTGCTGCACCAGCTCGCCGGGCCAGCGCCGTCCGCCCCGACGGGCCAGCGTGTTCGGCCCGTGGACGGTCAGTCTCCGGCCCGCCTCCCGCTCGGCCAGGCCGTCCGGAGAAGTCCGCAGGTCACGAAAGAGCAGCGTGACCGGCTCGCGCGGGTCCGGGCCTTCCGGCCCGGTCCCCACCGGGGGTGACCGGAGGGTGCCGGCCCGTTCGCCGGACATGTCAGCGGCGGTGGTCGGCGGGCGGCGGGACGGTGACGACCGGGCAGTGCGCGTGGTGCAGCAGCCCGTGCGGGACGGAGCCCAGACGCATGCCGGTGAACCCGCCGTGGCCGCGCCGGCCGACCACCACGGCCAGGGCGTGCGCCGACGCCGCGGCCAACTGCTCGACCGGGTGCCCCACCAGCACCTCGTGGGTCAGCCGGACGTCAGGGTACGACTCGCCCCGCCCGGCCGCGGTCTCGGACAGCTGCCGCCGGAGGGTCAGCACGGCGGTGCGCTCGTCGATCGGCAGGATCAGCGGACGGTGCCACGCCCACACGGCCCGCAGCTCCGCGCCGCGCCGCGCTGCCAGGCCGAAGGCGAAGTCCACGGCGGCGGCCGACGAACGGCTGCCGTCCACCCCCACCACCACGTACGGCGGCTGCTCGGTCGAGTGCTCCGGTGCGCCGACCACGACGACCGGGCAGTGCGCCTGGGCGCTCAGCGGGACGGTGACCGAGGATGCGCTCAGCCACTCCTCGGCACGGCTGAGCCGCCGCGACCCGACGACCACCAGGTCGGCGCGCCGGGACTCCTCGCACAGGACCTGGTCCGTGACACCCTCGACGGTGGCGGTCGTGATCTCCAGGGCCGGGTGGCGTTCACGGGCCAGAACGGCTGCCTTGTCGAGGACGACGCCACCCTCGCGGTGCTGCTCCTTCAGGCTGCCGACCCACTCGGCGCCGGTGAAGCCGTAGGGCGCCGGAGACACGGCATGGACCAGCCGCAGCGGCCGGCCCCACCGGTCGGCCTCGTCCGCGGCCCAGGCCACCGCTGTCGGGCTCGGAGACGGGCCGTCGACGCCCAGCACGATCGGACGGTGTGCAGCAGCGGATCCCATGGCTTCCTCCACCCGTGAGCGGCCAGTGTCTCGCTGCCACGCTACGGTCGGCCCCGGCCGGCACGGGAGGGCCGACCGGCCCCGCCCGCCG
>NZ_JBEYFP010000947.1:0-2126 GCF_040634455.1 Kitasatospora sp. NPDC007106 | reverse complement strand
CGCCGCGCCGCCGCTACGGCCGAGCTGGGGCGGCACCGCGCGTGGCGTCTGCTGCCAGGTGGGTGGTGCCGGTGCGGCCGGGCCCTGGTTCCAGTAATGCTTCGTCATGACCTCTTCCTCATCGGGGTGTTCGGGTCGGCGCCGTTCATCGGTTGCACGCGACGGCGAGGACGAACAGCAGGAACAGCACGGCGAGGAAGCCGAGGCAGCCGATGCCCCCCTCCGGGTTCTTGGTGTTGGCCTCGACCGTTCCGCCGGGGCGCAGGCCGGGGTGGCGGTCGGTGTAGTGCGCGATCTGCTCCCGCTCGCCCTGGGACTCGGTGCCCCAGGAGGTCTTGAAGCCGCATTCGCCGCACCGGTAGCGATATGCCATGTCAGGTCCTTGAACTTCGTCGGTGGGATGGTGGGTCGGTCAATGCGCAGCGGCGGTGGGGGTCAGCGCCAGCGCCAGCAGACGGTGTAGCCGAGGTCGGGGAACTCGTTGGAGCGCCAGTAGGTGGAGCCGTCCTGGCCGCAGAACGTCGGGTAGTTCGGCGTGCTGGTGCGTCCGGTGACGTAAACGTTCGAGCGGTCGCAGCTGCCGACGTTGGTGAAGGTGGAACCCGACTTGAGCAGGCATTCGCGGACAGTGGCGTAGCCTGCGTCGTCGGGGAACACCATGGACAGACACTGCAGGACGTCGAGGTCGGCGCCCTTGGGGCCGGAGACGGTCCGCCACTGGTTGTAGTGGGGCCAGTTGTCGCACTTGGAGTGGTCGCTGGTGCCGCGGTAGACGGCGAGGACCTTGAAGGCGCCGGTCCGGCAGGACAGCACCGACCACGGTCCCGTGCCGGACGGCCCGAAGACGCAGTCGCCCTGCCGGGCGTGGTAGGAGTCCCCGCCGGAGCTCTGGTAACTGAGGCACAGGACCCGCGAGTAGCGCTTGGAGCTGACGCTCTCGTCGTTTCCGGGCACGTTGGCGCAGCCGTCCAGGTCGGTGCTGCCCTCGTTGATCCGGACGACTTTGAACGTCCCTGCGGTGCAGGTGGCCGGGGTGAGGTCGGCGTGGCCGCTGGTCCCGGTGTCGTAGAAGCAGTCGCCGACGCCCGCGGTGGCGACCGGATCGGTCGGACTCGGACTCGGGCTCGGGCTCGGGGTGGGCGTCGGGGTCGGGGTCGGGGTTCGTGGGCGGGTGCTGCTGACGGTCGGATCGGGCTGCGGGATCCGGTACGAGCTGCCGGCGGGACGCGGTGGGTGACTGAGCGTCAGTGGGTGGCTGTCGGCGGCCGAGCGGGCGTCGGCCGGGTGGGAGTCGTCGCGGTGGGTCACGAACAGCAGCACTGCCACGACGGCGGCCACGGCGGCGAGCACCTTGCCGACCCCGGCCGCCGTGCTGCCCGCTCCCGCGTTCCCCGCTGCCGAACCGGCGGGTCCGCCACCGCTGTTGACGCGCGGTCGCAGGGCGGCCGGTCCGGTCGGCGGCTTCGGCTTCGCTGCCCCGCCCGGCTTCGTTCCCCCGGCGGCCTTCGGCCCGCGGCCGGGTTTCAGGCTGCCGGATGCCGAGGCCAGTTGCTCGGCCCAGGCGGCGGGCGTCGGCCGGGCGGCCGGGTCCGTCCGGAGCGAGGCGCGGGCCAGGGCTCCGAGGGCCGGGACGATCGCCGCCAGCGCGGCCGGGTCGGTCGTGCTCTGGTCGCGGGCGAAGAGGCGGACGGCGAGCAGGGCGAGCTTGTACGTGTCGCTGTGCGGCGTCGCCCGTTCCTCGCCCGCGGGGACCTGCCAGTCCGGGGTCTCGGCCTGCGGCAGCACCGTCGCACGGTCGGTTCGGGCCGCGTCGCAGTCGATGAGGAAGCACTCGGGCCGCGGTGCGAGGGTGAAGAGCAGGTTCTTCGGCGAAAGGTCGCCGACGGCGACGCCGAAGCGGTGCAGCCGGTCGAGGGTGGTCGCCAGGTCGGCGAGCAGGAGCAGCCGATCCCGGTCGGTGACGGTCAGCCCGATCCCGGCGACGTAGGCGTCATCGTTGAGGAGGTACTCCAGGGTGGCGAGCCGGGGCGAGCCCTGGTAGACCTGGATCTGCACGGAGGGCTGGTTGTCCTCGGCCGTGGTGAAGATCTCGGAGCGCTTGGTCGGGATCGTGGTGTTGCGCTCGA
>NZ_JBEYFP010000946.1:0-2128 GCF_040634455.1 Kitasatospora sp. NPDC007106 | reverse complement strand
GCCCCCGGCGCCCCCGCCTCCAGCTCAAGATCCTCGTCGACGGGCAGTGCCAGGCCTGGGAGAACCTCGCCGAGGACGAGGGCCGCGAATTCGCCCTCGGCCGGGGCCACCTCGCCCGGATCGACCCCGAACTCCTCGCCGAGCGGCGCCGCCTGGCCGTCAGCCGCCACCACCTGGTGATCGTCGCCCACCGCGGCACCCTCCGCGTCCTGGACACCAGCAAGGGCCGCAGTCGGATCCGCACCCTGCGCCCCGGCGGCGCGGCCTCGCCGTGGCGGACGCTGCCGCACCGCGACGACCTGCCCGCGGGCCGGACGGACGTCGCCCGGTACGGCGGGTTCGGCCCGGACGACGAGATCGAGCTGGTGCCCGGCGTCGTCCTCCGCCGCAGCGGACAGCGCTGGCCGGGCGAGCGCGCCGAGGGCGTCCGGGCCCGCCCGCCCCGGCGGCCGGGGAAGGACGACGAGCTGACCCGGACGGACTGACCCGGGCGGACGGATTCGAGCGGACTGGCCCGGACGGGCAGAGCCGGACAGCAGAGCCGGGCGGGCGGATCCGGACAGGTCGAGAACGGCGGCGGCACAGGCAGAGGGGGGCGAGTGGAGCACCTGCAGCAGGACGATCCCGAACTGATCGGCCGCTACCGGCTGTTCGCGCTGCTCGGCCGGGGCGGCTGGGGCAACGTCTACTTCGCCCGCACCGAGTACGGCCGCGCGGTCGCTCTCAAGACCGTCCGCCCCGACCGGCTCGCCGAGGCCCCCGAACGGTTCCGCACCCGGTTCGCCCGGGAGGTCCAGGCCGCCCGCGCGGTCGGCTCCGAGTACACCGCCGAGGTCGTCGACGCCGACACCGACGCCCCCGAACCCTGGTTCGCCGCCCGCTACATCCCCGGCATCGACCTCGCCGACGCCCTCGACCTGCACGGCGCCCCGCTGCCCCAGCGGACCTGGCGGGTGCTGGCCACCGGCCTCACCGACGCCCTGCGCGGCATCCACGCCGCCGGCCTGGTGCACCGCGACCTCAAACTGGCCAACGTCCTGCTCGCCGGCACCGGGCCCGCCGTCATCGACTTCGGCATCGCCCGCCACCTCGCCCCCGCCCACGGCGGCACCCTGACCGCCACCGGCGTCGCGCTGCGCACCACCACCTTCGCCTCGCCCGAGCAGCTCCGCGACGAACGCGTCGGCCCGGCCAGCGACATGTTCGCGCTGGGCCTCGTCCTCGCCTACACCGCCCTCGCCCGGCACCCGTTCGGGCCGGGATCCGCCATGCAGATCGGAGCGAACATCCTCCAGGGCAGGCCGCAGCTCGACGGCATGCCGCCGACGCTGGAGCGGATCGTCCGGCCCTGCCTGGAGCCGAAGCCGCAGAACCGGCCGGACCCTTCGGAGTTCGCCGGTCTGCTGCCCGCAGACGCCCAGCCGCGGGGCCGGGACTGGCTGCCGCCGGTGCTGCGGGAGGCCGTCGACGAGCGGGCGGCGATCGCCCTCGACCTGGCCGAGCCGATGCGCAGCGGGCGGGCGTGGTCGGTGCGGTCCGGTCCGGCGACGCCCACGCCCGCTCCCGCACCGGCGGCCGACGGCCTGCCAGCGGCGGGTGCACGGGCCCTGCGGGAGCGGAGCCTCGCGTCCGCGCCGACCGGTGGACCGGCGGAGGAGTCGACCACCCTGCCGCCGACCGCTCCGGCGAAGGTCAAGGTGCCCCCGCCCGCGCCCCCGCCCGCCGCCGCGGTGAAGGGGCGGCCGGGCACCCCCGGCGCGAAGTTCCTGGCGGACGCCGAGGCCGGCGACACCGAGGCGATGCGGCGGCTGGCCGCCTCCCTCAAGCAGGCGGGTGATCCCGAGGGGGCGCTGCACTGGTTCCGGCGGTCCGCCGAGGGCGGCAACCCCACCGGCGCCCGCGAGGCCGCCCTCCTCATCGAGCAGCGGCTGCCCCACCACCTCCCGAAGGCGGGGGCGCTGTACCGCCAGGCGGCCGAGGCCGGAGACCTGCACGCCGCGATGCGGCTCGGCGAGCTGATGGAGAAGGAACCCGGCGGGCTGGCCGACGCCCTGCAGTGGTTCGAGAAGGCCGCCGAGCGCAACCACCCGAAGGCCGCCGACGCCGTCCTGCGGGTGAGGGCCGCCGC
>NZ_JBEYFP010000945.1:0-2133 GCF_040634455.1 Kitasatospora sp. NPDC007106 | reverse complement strand
CGGGACGCGGGGACCTGCCGACAGCCCCACCCCAAGCCCCGCGAGGCCGTCATGGACCCGCACATCCCCGGTGACCCGCCAGCCGCGGCCGCCGCACCCGATCCGCAGCCGGACCCGGATCGGAAACCGGAAGCGGAACCGGAGCCCGCCCCGAACGACCCGAACGACCTGCCCGCCCCGAACGACGACAAGGAGCGGGCGAACCTGGCCGCGGTCGGCCGCCGGCTGCACCAGCGCTTCGACGCGACCGCGGGCACCGCGGCGGTGGACCGGGCCCTGGACGAAGCGTTCCACCGCTTCGACGGCAGCCGCATCCGCGCCTTCGTGCCCATCCTCGCGGAACGCATCGCCATCGACAGCCTCCGTGCCGCGTCGGCCGTGCCCTCCGTGGATCCGCACGGCCACGTCCCGCCCGACGGCCTGCCCGACGGCGCATGAGTCCGCTACCCCACCGGACGCGAAGCTCAGTCGGCGGGCATGGTGTCCAGCCAGCGGCGCAGCCGGTCGCCCTCCCGGGTCATGATCTCCGGGTCGCGCAGTGCGTTGGCGAGCAGGGACATGCCCTGGTAGGCGCCGACCAACGTGACGGCCTGCCCGTGCGGGTCGGGGGCATCGAGCTGCCGGAACTGCTCGGCGGCCCAGTCGAGGAGACGGCGGATCACCCGGGCCGCGGACTCGTCCAGTCCGCCGGGCGGGCGCTTGTCGACCTCCATGGCGAGCGTCCCGGTGGGGCAGCCGTAACGCGCGGCGGTCTCGCGCTGTTCGACCCAGGCCGCCACCAGGCCCTTGAGGCGCTCCCTCGGGTCGGGCAGCAGGTCGAGCCGGCCGGTGAGCACCTCCAACTGTCCGGTGTGTTCGGCGAGCGCCGCCTCGACGAGCTCGTCCTTGGTCTTGAAGTAGTAGTAGACGTTGCCGACGGGCACCTCGGCGACCTGCGCGATGTCCGCGATCGAGGTGCGCTCGACGCCCTTCTCGTGCAGGACGGCAGCGGCGGCGGCGGTCAGGCGGCGGCGCTTGGCGGCGGCGGCTTCGGCCCTCGACAGGCCGGGTGAGTCAGTCACCCGACTGACTATAGACAGCCCGCTCGCCGCGGGCTAGGCTCACAGCCGTCCACCAAGTGAGTCAGTCAACTCACTTCCACATGTCACGAGGGAGACGCCATGATCGTGGTCACGGGTGCCACCGGGAACGTCGGCCGGGCGCTGGTCCGGCACCTGGTCGAGGCCGGCGAGCAGGTCACCGCGGTGTCCCGCCGCCGGCCCGAGGACCCGCTGCCGCCGGGCGTGCGGCACGTGGCCGCGGACCTGGCCGACCCGCCCGCCGTCCGCGCGGCCCTGGACGGGGCCGAGGCACTCTTCCTGCTGGTGGCGGGCGAGGACCCGGCCGGCCTGGTCGACCGGGCCCGGGCCGCCGGGGTGCGCAGGATCGTCCTGCTCTCCTCGCAGGGCGTCGCCACCCGGCCGGACAGCTACGCGCACGCCGCACGCTTCGAGGCCGCGGTGGCGGCCGGCGCACCGGAGTGGACGGTGCTGCGCTCCGGCGGTCTCGCGTCGAACGCCTTCGCCTGGGCCGAACCGATCCGCTCCCACCGCGCGGCCGCCGGGCCCTTCGCCGACGTCGGCCTGCCGTTCGTCGACCCCGAGGACGTCGCCGCGGTCGCCGCGGCCGTGCTGCGCGAGGACGGCCACCACGGCGCCACGTACGTCCTCACCGGGCCGGAGCCGAGCACACCCCGGAGCCGCGCGGCCGCGATCGCCGAGGCGATCGGCGCGCCGGTCGCCTTCCACGAGCAGACCGCCGAGCAGGCCCGCGCCGAACTGGCCCGCTTCATGCCGCCGCCCGTCGTCGAGGGCACCCTCGCCGTCCTCGGCACACCCACCGCCGACGAACGGCGCGTCAGCCCCGACGTCGAACGCGTCCTCGGCCGTGCACCGCAGCCCTTCGCCGCCTGGGCCGTGCGCAACGCCGCCGCCTTCCGCTGACCGCACCCACCGCCTCGTCCCGGCCCGGCCCTGCGCGGGTGTCGGGTGGCGGAGGCGGATCTTCCGACGCCTGTCGGATGCCCCGTGCCGCCGGGGCGTGGGACGGTTCTTCCCGGGCGCCCGCCGGATCACGAGGGTTTGCGGCGGGGCT
>NZ_JBEYFP010000944.1:0-2135 GCF_040634455.1 Kitasatospora sp. NPDC007106 | reverse complement strand
GGCGGCCATGACATCTGTCACGTCCCCTTGCTGACACACCGTCGCTACCCGCGGGCGGGCCGCCCTGGGAGAGTGGTGATCATCGCGGGGGCGAACGGCCCCGGCGGGGGACGACACCACGGGGGACGCCATGCAGAGCACCGCCACCGACACCACCACAACGACCGGCACCGCTGCCGGCGCCGGTGCGGCCGCCGAGGTGCTGCCCACGGTCGGCGAGATGCGGCTGCCCGCCTGGTTCTTCGGGTTCGAGGGCGTCCTCGCCGGCGCCTTCGACCTGCTACGGGCCTTCCCGTCCGCCTGGCCCGCCCTGGTCGTCCTCGCGGCGGTCAACATCACCGTCTCGCTCACCCTGCTGCGCCGGCGGCTGAAGCTCGCCAAGCTGCTCTGGCGCGGCAAGGGCACCCGCAAGGTGGCGTTCGCGCTGGTGGGCCTGCGGATCGGCACCCACGTCCTGCTGGGCGTCCTCGGCCTCGCCCTGACCTCCGCGCTCGGCCACGTCCTGATGGCCCTGGTGATGGCGGGCATCACCGTCGGCCTGCTGGCCTACGTCCAGCGGACCGCGCTGACCGCCCTGGTCGCCGCCGGCAAGGTCACCGCCTGAGTCCGGGCCGCAGCCCCGCCGACCCCGGCACCCCGCCGACCCCGGCACCCGAATCAAGCAACCAATGGTTGCGTATTCGCCGGGGTCGTCGTAGGGTTATCTGCAACCAAAGGTTGCGAATGGAAGGAGTGGCGGCATGGAGGAGTACGGCAGCATCGAGCGGGAGATCCAGGTGGACGCCCCGCCCGAGGTGGTCTACGAGGTCATCAGCACCCCGGAGCACCTGCGGGAGTGGTGGCCCGACGAGGCCGAGCTGAAGCCGGTGCCCGGCGGGACCGGCGTCATCACCTTCGGGGACGGCTCCTCGCCGGACGCCAAGGTCGAGCAGCTCACCGTGGTGGAGGCCGACCCGCCCCGCCGGTTCTCCTTCCGCTGGGTGTACGACGGCCCCGAGGCCCCCGCGCCCGGCAACTCCCTGCTGGTCACCTTCGACCTGGTGCCCGCCGGCGCGGGCACGCTGCTGCGCTTCAGCGAGTCCGGGTTCCGGGAGCGGGGCTGGGAGGCCGCCGTGCTGGAGGAGGCCTACCGCGACCACGACAGCGGCTGGAACCACTTCCTGCCCCGTCTGGTCGGCTACCTCGACCGGCTGGTGGCCGCGCCGTGAACGCCGTCATCGACGACGAGCTCTGGTCGGCGGTCGGCGACCCGATACGCCGGCGCATGCTCGACCTGCTGCTCACCGAGGGCGGCGGAACGGCGACCACGCTGAGCGGCCGGCTGCCCGTCACCCGGCAGGCCGTCGCCAAGCACCTCGGCGTGCTCGACCGGGTCGGCCTGGTCCACGCCACCCCGTCCGGCCGGGAGCGCCGCTACGAGGTGGACGAGGCCCAACTCGCCCGCGCCGTCGCCCAGCTGTCCTCCGTCGGGGCCGCCTGGGACGCCCGGCTCAGCCGGATCAAGCGGATCGCCGAAGCCATCCACCGCAGCCAGGAGGGCTGAGCCCCTCACCCACGAGGCGCCGCCGGTCCGCGGCGGCGCGGTCCGATCGCGCCCGAACACCGGGCGCCCACACCGAAACGAGGTGTCGACATGTTCGACATCCTGCACAGGATCGGCGTCACGTCGTCCCCCGAGGCCGTCTACGACGCCCTCACCACGATCGACGGGCTGGCGGGCTGGTGGACGGAGGACACCACTGGCGACAGCGAGGTCGGCGGCGTGGCCCGGTTCCGCTTCCTGCCCGGCGGATTCGACATGAAGGTCCTGGAGACGAAGCCCGCCGAGCGGGTGCTCTGGGAGGTCGTCGACGGCCCCGAGGAGTGGATCGGCACCCAGGTCCGCTTCGAGCTCAAGCAGGAGGACGACTACACCATCGTCCTGTTCCGGCACCTGGGCTGGCGGGAGCCGGTCGAGTTCATGTACCACTGCAGCACCAAGTGGGCGAGCTACCTGCTGAGCCTCAAGAAGTACGTCGAGACCGGCACGGGCGACCCCGCCCCGCGCGACGTCCAGATCAGCAACTGGCACTGAGCGGCACCGCGGCCGCCCGCCGGACCTGCCGACCGGGGCCCGGCGGGCGGCCCGTCGCGGG
>NZ_JBEYFP010000943.1:0-2137 GCF_040634455.1 Kitasatospora sp. NPDC007106 | reverse complement strand
TCGACCGAGACGAACTGCGCGCCGGCACCGGCGCGCCCTCGGGCCGGTGCGGGCGGGGCCGGGAGGCTCAGGCCTTCTCGGTGACCCCGGCGGAGTCGAAGGTGGCTACATCGTGCATCGCCCGGGCAGCGCTCTGCACCAGCGGAAGGGCCAGCAGGGCGCCGGTGCCCTCGCCGAGGCGCAGGTCCAGGTCGATCAGCGGGCGCAGGCCGAGCTTGGCGAGCGCGGCCTGGTGGCCGGGCTCGGCCGAACGGTGGCCGGCAATGCAGGCGGCCAGCGCCTCCGGGGCGATCGCCTTGGCGGCCAGGGCCGCGGAGCCCGCGATCACGCCGTCCAGGATGACCGGGGTGCGCAGCGAGGCCGCGCCGAGCAGGAAGCCGGCGATGGCCGCGTGCTCCAGGCCGCCGACCGCGGCGAGGACGCCGATCGGGTCGGCCGCGTCCGGCTGGTGCAGGGCGAGCGCGGCGCGGACGACCTCGACCTTGCGGGCGTGCGTGGCGTCGTCGATGCCGGTGCCGCGGCCGGTGACCTCGGCCGGGTCGGTGCCGGTGAAGACAGCGATCAGGGCGGCGGAGGCGGTGGTGTTGGCGATGCCCATGTCGCCGGTGATCAGCACCTTGTTGCCGGCCGCGACCAGGTCGCGGGCGGTCTCGATGCCGACCTCGATCGCCTGGACGGCCTCCTCCCGGCTCATCGCCGGGCCCTGGGTCATGTCGTCCGTGCCGGCCTTGACCTTGCGCGGCAGCAGGCCGGTGGTGCGGCCCTGCTGGATGGCCTCCGGCAGGTCGGCCTTGACGCCGACGTCGACCACGCACACCTCGGCGCCGACCTGGGCGGCGAAGGCGTTGACGACCGCGCCGCCGGCGAGGAAGTTCGCGACCATCTGGCCGGTGACCTCCTGCGGCCAGGGGGTGACGCCCTGGGCGTGCACACCGTGGTCGCCGGCGAAGATCGCCACGCAGCCGGGCTCCGGGACGGGCGGCGGGCACTTGCGGGCGAGGCCGCTCAGCTGCGCGGCGATGATCTCCAGCACGCCGAGCGAACCGGCCGGCTTGGTCATCCGCTTCTGGCGGTCCCAGGCGTCGCCGAGGGACTTGGCGTCCAGCGGGCGGATGCCGCGCAGGGTGTCGGCGAGCAGGCTGTGCGGCTCCTCGCCGGGCAGCGCGCGGTTGCCGTACTGCTCCTCGTGGACGACCCAGGACAGCGGGCGCTTCTTGGCCCAGCCCTGCTGCTGCAGCTCGGGCTCGTCGGGGAACGCGTCGACGTAGCCGACGCAGAGGTAGGCGACGACCTCCAGGTGCTCGGGCAGGCCGAGCTCGCGGACCATCTCGTCCTCGTCGAAGAAGCTCACCCAGCCGACGCCGAGGCCCTCGGCGCGGGCGGCCAGCCAGAGGTTCTCGACGGCGAGCGCGGCCGAGTACGGGGCCATCTGCGGCTGGGTGTGCCGGCCGAGGGTGTGCCGGCCGCCGCGGGTGCGGTCGGCGGTCACCACGATGTTCACCGGCGTCTCGAGGATCGCCTCGATCTTGATTTCCTTGAACTGCTTCGCCCGGCCCTTGGGCAGCGAGTCGGCGTACGCGTCGCGCTGGCGCTGGGCGAGCTCGTGCATCTTGCGCCGGGTCTTGCGGGAGCGGATGACGACGAAGTCCCAGGGCTGCGAGTAGCCGACGCTGGGGGCGGTGTGGGCCGCCTCCAGGACGCGCAGCAGCACCTCGTGCGGGATCGGGTCGGGGCGGAAGCCGTTGCGGATGTCGCGGCGCTCGCGGATGACCTGGTGGACGGCCTCGCGGGCGGCGTCGTCCAGGCCGGGGGCGGCCGGCGGGCGCTCGTCGGAGTCCGTCCCGGCGGCGTTCTCGGCGGCGGCCTCGGCGTCCGGCCCGGCCGGCTGCTCGGGCACCTCGGTGACGGCCTCGACGGCGGCGGACTCCACGGAAACGGCCTCCACGGGCGTGGCTTCGGTCGCGGCCTCGGCCGCGGCGGGCTGCTCGGCGGCCACCGTCTCCTCGACGGCGGGCTGCTCGGCGGGCTGCTCGGCCGACTGCTCCGCGGTCGGCTCGGAGCCGGCCTCGGGTGCGGCGGCTTCCGGCGCGGCGGCCGCGGCCTGCTGCTCCTCCGCGACGACCGGTTCGGCGGCCGG
>NZ_JBEYFP010000942.1:0-2142 GCF_040634455.1 Kitasatospora sp. NPDC007106 | reverse complement strand
CCGCCGGCAGACGCCGCCCGCGCCGGTCGTCCGCGCGGGTGGCGGCGAACCGGCGCCACGCCACCGCGGCGAGGACGGCCAGCAGCACCGCCACGCAGCCGGCGATCACGGCCATCGCCAGGTGGTACCGGGAGAAGTCGTCCACCATCACCCCGAGCGCGGGCACACGTCCGGCAGCCGGGGGATCCGCCAGCTGCTCGCGGACCTGGCCGAGCGCACCGGCCAGCTCCGGGTCACGGGAGCCGTTCAGCAGCGGGAGCAGGGAGGCGAACGGCGCCACCGCGCCCTGGATGTTGGCCATCACCAGCAGCGCGGAGGCCGCCGCCAGCACCGTGGCCGCCACGGCACCCGCACCCGAGGTGATGCGTCCCGCGCGCCCGTTCCCGGGGGCCGTGCCGCGCGCACAGGCCCGCCACAGCCTGACCGCGAGCACGGCCAGGACCGCCAGCAGCGCCGCCGCGACCACGGCCTTGACCACGTGGTAGCGGAACCAGTACTCCACCACCTGCTCCAGGCGCGGCGGCAGCTCCGGCGCGCCGGAGCGCCAGTACCCGGTGAAGGCCTCGCCGAACGCCACGGCCAGTGCGCCCCGGTCGGCGTACCCCGTTCCCGTCGAGGTCCCCGCCAGGAGCCGCGGCGCGACGACGAACGCCACGGCCAGTGTCACCACAGCACCGCCGAACAGTGCGACCGTCCGCCCGGACACCGGCACCGCCCTCGGCGCGACCACAGGACTGCTCATGGAACTCCCTTCCCCGGTCATCACCAGCAGGGACGCCGCACCCCGCCCAGGGGTTCGCCCGGCCGGGCGCGGGCCCTGCTGCGCCGCGTCGGGCACCGCTACGGCCGGGTGGAGGCGTGCCTCATGCCCCGGGGATCAGCGGTATTCGCAGAGGTAGGCGGTCTCGCCGTCGACCTTGAGGTCGAAGGCGCTGTTGCCCGGGACGTCGAACCGGGTGCCGGCGGCGAAGGTCTCCCAGCCGTCGGCGCCGGGCAGCTTCACGGTCAGGGCGCCGCTGATCACGTGCATGGTCTCCGGGGCGGCGGTGTCGAACCGGTACTCGCCCGGGGCCATGACACCGATGGTCGCCGGCCCGTGCTCCTGCTTGAAGGCGATCGACTTGACGGTGCCGTCGAAGTACTCGTTGACCGTGAACATGGGCATCCCCCTCGGGGAACGGGCGGGAACGAGCGGGCCGCTCGCCGCGTGCTGGGTGTCGGCACGGGAAAGCTACAGGTGGCGCCGTCGGGGCCGTCGATCCGTCTCGCCCCGCGGAACAGGTGCGCGCAGGTGTGATCCGCTCACGACCACGGCTCAGGTGTAGGCCGCCGTGTCCCGCACCTCACCGAACCGGGGAAAGATCCTCTCCACCGTGAAGTCGTGCTCGTCGGCGGCGAAGCCGGACATCGCGTCGGCGACGAACTCCAGCTCGTAGCCGTGGTCGCTCGCGGCCCGGGCCGTGGACTCGACCCCCATCGTGGTGACCAGCCCGGCGAGCACCAGCGTGTCCACGCCCCGCTCGCGCAACCGCTCGTGCAGGTCGGTGCCGTGGAACGCACCGACGGTGCGTTTGACGACCTCGATGTCGCCGGGCCGGACCAGACCGTCGGCGAAGCCGCTGCCCGGCGGCTGCTCGGGGGTGTTCGGCCGCTCGACCCGGACCAGTACCACCGGGCGGCCGCCCGCCCTGAACGCCTCGGCCAAGCGGCGGCAGCGCGTCAGCACCTCGTCGCCGGAGTGCGGGGCGAGGGGCAGGGCGATGATGCGTGGCATCAGGTCGACGAGGATCAGCGCAGAGGTCACGGAGTCGATCGTAGGCCAGGACCCGAGGCCGCCCTCCGTCGGCGGTACCAACGGGCGGGCGTTCCGGGCTCGTTCGTCCGGCCGTTCGTCCGACTGCCCGTCAGGTGTCCGTCAGGTGCCGTCCGCTGCTCCGGCTGCCGCTCCGGCCGCCGAACAACTCGGCTGCGGTCGGCGGTACGCCGCGACTAGCCTGGCGGCCTCTACGGACCACAGGAGGTCACGGTGCTGGTCATGCCCGGGCGGCGGACGTCGACGATGGAGCTGCTGGCCGTCGAGGCGGCCGGTCGTGGGATGGAGGTCCGGGCGGCTGAGGACCTCGGCCCGGTGCCCGGTCCGGC
>NZ_JBEYFP010000941.1:0-2142 GCF_040634455.1 Kitasatospora sp. NPDC007106 | reverse complement strand
GCCGCCTCGGCGCGGGCGTCCGGCGGGCCTTCGCACGTCCGGGCCCGTGCGCCCGCGCACGGTCCTTGAACGACGGCTCACCCTTCCGGTAGACGCGTGCCCGAACGCGCATCGGCGGGGCGGTCGGCGGACTAGGATCGATCAATGACGGACACCACGGACAGAGCAGGGGAACTCGCGGCCCTGGCGGCCCGGTTCCCGCACCTGCACGCCC
This sequence comes from Kitasatospora sp. NPDC007106, assembly GCF_040634455.1. Taxonomy (NCBI): domain Bacteria; kingdom Bacillati; phylum Actinomycetota; class Actinomycetes; order Kitasatosporales; family Streptomycetaceae; genus Kitasatospora; species Kitasatospora sp. NPDC007106. Next base: position 1,928 of record NZ_JBEYFP010000941.1, on the reverse strand, counting down.
CGCAGCGGTGGGCGTGGGGCGGTATCGACGCGCAGTTCTCGACGGAGCTCCCGCCGGACGAACTGATCACCAACATCCATCTGGTGGGCTTCACCGAAGGCGGGGTGGTGCTCTGCAGGGACGCCCGCGGGCACTGGTTCCTGCCGGGCGGCACCCGTGAGGCGGCCGAGACGGTGGAATCCTGCCTGGAGCGGGAGTTGCGCGAGGAGGCGGGGGCGCGGCTGCTCTCCCCGCCGGTCTGGATCGGCCACCACCACGCCGTCACCGACGCCCCGGAGCCGTACCGGCCGTGGCAGCCCCACCCCGAGAAGGCCTGGCTGTGGGGCTGGGCCGAGGTGGTGGTGGACTCCCTGCCGACCAACCCCGACGACGGCGAACAGGTCGTCGAGGTACGGGCGATGCCCGCCGAGGAGGCCCAGCGCCTGCTGGTGCGCGGCCGGGAGGCCTGGTGGGGCGAACTGGTGGCCCTCGCGGTGGAGTCCCGCGCGGCCCGCGGCTGACCGCGCCCCGCTCCCGGCCGCACCCCGGCCCGGGGCCGCCCCGGCGCTCCGGGCCGCCCCGGCCCTCAGGACGGGTCGAGCGGGACGACCTGCCGCACGACGGGAACGAGGCAGCGCTGCGCACTGCAGGCGCCGTAGCTGATCACGGCTCCGGCCGGGCCCGTGCCGGTGCCGCGGACCGGCACGGTGAGGGTCACCGGCCCGTCCGGGTAGACCGGCAGGGCGACGCCGAGGCCGGACGGGCTGACGGTCAGCAGCGGCCGGTCGGCCGTCGGCGCGCCGGCCGCGGCGAGCGAGCCGTTGAGCCCGAGCCTGGTGGGGATGCCGAGCCCGGAGACTCCCCCGTCGGGCAGGTCGACGCTGTAGAGGTGGAAGCCCGGCTCTTGCGGGGTGAAGGTGGCCCGCAGGAGCCGGGGCGACGCGCCGGCGGCGTCCAGCCGGAGTTCGACCGTGACGCCGCCGCCGGTGTAGCGGCCCGACGGCGCGGCCTCCGTCCGGCCCGGCCCGGCGCAGCCGAGCGGCAGCAGAAGCGCCGCGCCGAGGACGGCGGCGGACCGGGCGCGGAGCGTCACTTCGCGGACCAGCGCTTGAGGAAGGCGGCGACCCCGGCGGCGTCCATCGAGCGGGCGTTGGAGAAGGAGCCGTCGTTGGTGGCGGTGCGGACGGTGCCGTCGGGGGCGAGCACGACCAGGGCGGGGATGCCGCTCCGCTGCAGGTCGACGTAGCGGGCGGCGAGGTCGAGGTTGTGGTCGAACTGGCCGACGTCGACGGCGACCACCCGGTAGTCGCTGTGGAGCAGCGGTGCGACCTGGCCGGCGCGGAACAGCTTGTCGAGGACGTGGCAGTCCGGGCACCAGTCCGCTCCGAAGTCGAGCAGCACCTGGCGGTGGTCGGTCGCGGAGAGGGCGAGCGCGGCCTTGATGTCGGCGGCGGCGTCGCGGGTCCCGTCGTAGCCGTCGGGGATCTCGGCGTCGGCCGGGGCAGCGGCGGCGGGGGACGGGGTGGCGGGGGCGGCGGAGCCCGGCGCGGCGGCGGCCGGAGCCACCGCGCCGGGCGCGGCGGACGGTTCGGCCTTCGATGCGCAGCCCGTGGTGACGGCGGCTGCGACGGCAAGAGCGGTGAGCAGGGCGCGGCGGCGGCCCATGGGTTTCCTCCCCGGCGATCATGGATGACCTGGGGAGGATAGCGGGCGGCCGCACGCGCCCCGACACGGGTGCCCGCCGGGGGTGCGGGGTTGCCCCCGCGCCCCCGGCGGCCTCACGCCGTGGGCGGTGTCCTCAAAGGCGTCCGCGCCCCTGGATCAACCACCCGGCTGCCCTTCGAGGACGCGCCCTACCGGGTCAGGCCCGCCCGGCGGAGGGCGTCGGCCATCACGGAGTTGACCACCGGCGCCTGCTCGCGGCCGCCGCCGCGGCGGTCTTGGCGGGG
>NZ_JBEYFP010000940.1:0-2142 GCF_040634455.1 Kitasatospora sp. NPDC007106 | reverse complement strand
GCCGATGAAGACCGTCGTCATCGGCGCGACGCTGTCCGCCGTCTCGGCGCCGACGGGGAGCCGGCATGGCGGCGGCCCGGTGCCGCGGGGACGGGGGCCTGGGCCCCGGTCATCTGCCCGGACAGCTCCCGCCCGCGTCGCGCCGGAGGTCGAGGTGCCTGCGGCGGGTGAGCAGCGGAGGGCGGCACGACATGCCGGCGACTGTACGAAGCGTTGATCGCCACCGTCAAGCGCGTCCGTACCGGTCGGTATCAGCCCTGCTGGAACATCTCCGCCGGCAGCGGCTTGAGCAGCTGGTAGAGGTCGTCGGCGATCGGGCGGTCCCAGGAGGCGATGGTGACCAGCACGCCGTCGCTGCGGCCGAACTGGGAGCAGAACACCCGCTCCTCGGAGACCTTGACCTTCTTCACGATCAGCAGGTCGTCGCCGAGCATCACCGGGAAGTCCTCGGCGGAGACGAAGTCCACCGGCTCGTCGTTCTCGAGGGCGGCGAGCAGCTGGCGGACCTCGAAGGGCACGCCGTCCTCGGGCTCGCGGGCGGGCGAGCCGTCCGGCAGGTTGCCGATGAACATGGCCGGTCCCCGGCCGCCGAAGAGGTCGTAGCGCAGGAAGATCCCCTGGCACGAGCCGTCCTGGGCGTTCATCGTCATGGCCCCGAAGTGGCCGGGCCAGTCGCCCGGATCCATCGCGAGCACGTCGAAGTCCGGACCTGCGGGCGAGCCGGAGCGACGGCGGAGGAATGACATGACACCATCGTACGGGTCGGGGGCCGCGCGGCCCGCGCACGGGTGCCCCGGCGCACGCGGGCGCACGGCGGTGACCGGCCGGGCATCGACGCTCAGAGACCAATGTTGACTCTGAGCAACCGTCCGGGCTACGTTCGGTTCAGCACGACAGCCGCTGTGGGTTCGTCCCACCGGGGGGCGGCGTGTTCAGGCGTGCCGTGTCGCGCTTCCCTCGCTCAGCACGTCGTCGTGCGAACAGACCTGATCCACCGTCGCCGTCCCGCTGCCCGCCAGGGTGGCGGGCCGGACGGCGGAGAACGACGAACGACAACTCCACAAGCCAGGTTCGCGGGGCCCCGGCCCGTCGCACTCGCGGACCTGTCCGGGACACCGCCGCGTGGGGGCGTGCGGATGACCCGGACACTTCGGTACCGCGCTGAGTAGCTCTCGGCACGGTGCCTTCCTCCCGGCGACGACCGGCCCTTCACGGGCCCGGGTGGCCGAACGCACTCCGGTGCGTGCGGGGACACCTCGGGAGGAGCTCGTCGCCGGCGCCGGTGACGGGCAGCACAGCGGGCGCCGTGCTCGACCGCGTGGGGGCGGTCGGCACGGCGTCTGCCTGCTCCATACTGTGGGCTGCCGCTTGTCCAGCAGTCAACGAGTTTCGGACCATCAGAATTCATTTGTGACCTCCGTGCCGTCACCGGGGGTTCAGCCGGAGGTCCGCCGGGCGCCGCCGTCAGGTGAGGTCGAACTCGCCGTCCCGGGCGCCGAGCACGAAGGCCCGCCACTCGGCCGGGGTGAAGACCAGGGCGGGCCCGTCCGGGTTGCGTCCGTCCCGCATCGCGATGAAGCCGTCGACGAAGGCGATCTGGACGTCTCCGACGCCCTGGCTGCTGGAGAGCCACTCCGCCCCGCCGAGGTCGAGTCTCGGCTCCGTCGAGGTACCAGCGCAGCTCGGGGGCGGCGAGGCCGGTCAGCGCGGCCGGGGCGACGGTGATCCGGGTGCTCCTGCGGACGGTGCTGCCGGTGGGCAGGTCACTGCTCAGCCCGTTGGCCTTGCGGTAGAAGCCGGCGATCATCGCCTCGCGGCCGGGCAGGTTGAACTCGGTGCTGGAGAGCGCGCGCATGATGGAGGTCGCGGTCGGCCGGTAGAGGCCGTGCGGGTAGTAGTCGCTGCCCTCGTAGGTGCCGACGGTGCCGCCGGCGGGGTCGTCCGCGCCGAGCCAGCGGTACCACTTGGCGCGGTCGGCGAGCAGTTGGTCGGCGGTGCGCACGGTGGAGTTGGGGCCGTCCGTCTCGCCGCCCGTCCAGGTGCCGTAGGAGTCGTAGGCGTACTCGTCGTGGAGCTGCCCGACGGAGTGGCCTATCTCGTGGGCGGCGATCAGGCTGGAGGCGGCGTTGTCGGAGGAGAGGG
>NZ_JBEYFP010000939.1:0-2145 GCF_040634455.1 Kitasatospora sp. NPDC007106 | reverse complement strand
TAGAGCGCCTTCATGTCCTCCAGGGTGGCGACGGAGACGCCGGAGGTGCCGACCTTGCCGTAGATGTCGGGGCGCTCGTCGGGGTCCCGGCCGTAGAGGGTGACCGAGTCGAAGGCGGTGGACAGCCGGGTGGCGGGCTGGCCCTCGGAGAGCAGCTTGAACCGGCGGTTGGTGCGGAACGGGTCGCCCTCGCCGGCGAACATGCGGGCCGGGTCCTCGCCGTCCCGCTTGAACGGGAAGACGCCGGCGGTGAACGGGAAGAGTCCGGGCAGGTTCTCGCGGCGCCAGAAGCCGACCAGTTCGCCGTGGTCGGTGAAGCCGGGCAGGGCGACGCGCGGGATCCGGTTGCCGGAGAGGGACTCGCGGGTCAGCTTGGTGCGGATCTCCTTGTCCCGGACGACGACGACCTGCTCGTCGCCGGAGTAGGAGGCGACCACGGCGGGCCAGTTGTCGATCTGCTCGCTGACCTCGTGCGGGAGCTGCTTGCGGGCGGTCGAGAGCAGTGCCTCGACGTTCGCGGCGTCGTGGCCGGCGTCGGCGAGCTGGCCGCGGACGGCGTCCAGGCGCTGCACGGACCGGGCGGCCTCGGTGATCCGCTCGGTCTCGGCGTGGTAGCCGCGGACGGTCTCGGTGATCTCGGCGAGGTAGCGCACCCGCTCGGCGGGGACGACCTGGCGGATGCCGGAGGAGTGGCGGACGGAGACCTCGGGCAGGGCTCCGTCGGTGACCGGCAGGCCGTGCTCGGCGAGGGCGGTCCGCAGGCTCTGGTAGAGCGCGGTGACCCCGTCGTCGTTGAAGGTGGCCGCGGAGGTGCCGAAGACCGGCATGTCCTCGGGCTTGGTGCCGAACGCCTCGCGGTTGCGGACGAGCTGGCGGCCGACGTCGCGCAGGGCGTCCTTGGCGCCGCGGCGCTCGAACTTGTTGATGGCGACGACGTCGGCGAAGTCGAGCATGTCGATCTTCTCGAGCTGGGAGGCGGCGCCGAACTCGGGCGTCATCACGTACAGCGAGGTGTCGACGAAGGGCACGATGGCCGCGTCGCCCTGGCCGATGCCGGGCGTCTCGACGATCACCAGGTCGAAGCCGGCGGCCTTGACGACGGCGAGGACGTCGGAGAGGTGCTCGGGCAGCTCGTGGCTGCCGCGGGTGGCGAGGCTGCGGAAGAAGACCCGGTTCCCGTCGAGGGAGTTCATCCGGATCCGGTCGCCGAGCAGCGCGCCGCCGCCGCGGCGGCGGGTCGGGTCGACCGCGATGACGGCGATCCGCAGCTTGTCCTGCTGGTCGACGCGGAACCGGCGGACCAGCTCGTCGGTGAGCGAGGACTTGCCGGAGCCGCCGGTGCCGGTGATGCCGAGGACCGGGGTCACCCTGGTCGCCGCGGCGGCGCGCACCCGCTCCGTGAAGTCGGCGGGCAGCTTGCCCAGCTCCGCGCCGGTGATGCTGCGGGCGATCGCGAACCGGTCGCCGGCGAGCAGGGCGTCCAGGTCGGCGGCCCGGCCGTCCCACAGGTCGAAGTCGCAGTCCTCGACGACCGAGTTGACCATGCCGGCCAGGCCCATCCGCTGGCCGTCCTCGGGCGAGAAGATGGTGACGCCGCTGCTGCGCAGCCGGTCGATCTCCTCGGGCACGATCACGCCGCCGCCACCGCCGACCACGCGGATGTGCTCGGCGCCGGCCTCGCGCAGCCGCTCGACGAGGTACTCGAAGTACTCCACGTGTCCGCCCTGGTAGGACGAGACGGCCACGCCGTGGGCGTCCTCCTCGAGGGCCGCGTCGACGACCTCCTGGACGGACCGGTTGTGTCCGAGGTGGATGACCTCGGCGCCCTGGGACTGGAAGATCCGCCGCATGATGTTGATCGACGCGTCGTGCCCGTCGAACAGTGCCGACGCGGTGACCAGTCGGACGGGGTGCACGGGACGGTGCAGATCGCTCATGGAGGACCCTCATGTCGGTTCGGCGGAGACTACTCACCAAATATAGTAGGACGTCCTAGCATTTTTGTGAGGAGCGATGTGACCAGACGCACATGTCGCCCGGACGGCGGACAGCGGAAGGGTGGTGTACGAGGCCGTTTTCGCCCCCCGGCCACCGGCGTCCGCCGCCCACAGGACGCCGGGACCCCCGCCGGGGGGACGGGCACGC
>NZ_JBEYFP010000938.1:0-2145 GCF_040634455.1 Kitasatospora sp. NPDC007106 | reverse complement strand
GGTGGCGGTCGCGCCGGCGCCCCCGGCCGGCCCGTGGAGCGGGCCGCGCCGGGGGCACCCGTGCGCGAGGCTCAGCTGTTGGTGCAGACGTTGCCGGCCGTCGGGTTCAGGAGGCCGATCAGGTTGATGCTGTTCCCGCAGATGTTGACGGGGATGTGGATCGGAATCTGAACCACGTTGCCGGACAGCACGCCCGGGGAGTTGGTGGCCGTGCCGACGGCGCTCGCGTCTGCGTTGGCCACGCCGGCCGAGCCGAGCACGAGAGCACCGGCGGCGACGGTCAGCGCGAGAGCCTTGCGGATGTCCTTCACGGTCTTCTCCAATTCGGGAGGGGACGTTCCTGGGTGGAACCCGGGCGCCGGGCCGACGGCCTGCCGGCCGGGCGGCGCCCGACACCCAGTCTTGGCACGGCGAGGCGGAACGGTCCTCCGGGCACGCGCGAGGTTCGTCCGCCCGGGTGGGAATCTCCGCAACCACTGGGCCATCGGCGGTACTCGGGACCCCGCTTCTGATTACGGGCTGTGACGACCCGTCGGATTCGGGCCCGCACCACCCCCGTACGGCCCCGGCCCTCGTCGGACGAACCGTTCCACCGGGCCGCCCGTCGATCGGAGTCCCGGGGCGGCCGGGAAGCGGCTCCGGAACCGGTTCCGGGCCAAAACAAGCATGCATGCTTGATTTATTCGTGGCCCGCTGCCAGGCTGCTGCACGACCAGCGCAGGGGAGGCGGGCATGCTCAGGATCGGCAATGCGTCCGGGTTCTACGGCGACCGGTTCGCCGCGTTCGAGGAGATGCTCACCGGCGGACCGCTGGACGTGCTGACCGGCGACTACCTCGCCGAGCTCACCATGCTCATCCTCGCCCGCGACCGGCTGAAGGACCCGGGCCTCGGCTACGCCAAGACCTTCCTCCGGCAGGCCGAGCAGTGCCTCGCGCTCGCCGCCGAACGCGGCGTCAAGCTCGTCGTCAACGCCGGCGGACTCAACCCCGCCCGGCTCGCCGAGGCGGTCGCCGAACTCGCCGCCAAGCAGGGCCTCGCGCTGCGCACCGGCCACGTCCTCGGCGACGACCTGCTCGCCCGCGCCGCGGAGTTCGGCCCCCGACCCGGACTGCTCGCCGCCAACGCCTACCTCGGCGGGGCCGGCATCGCCGCCTGCCTGCGCGGCGGAGCCGACGTCGTCGTCACCGGCCGGGTCACCGACGCCGCGCTCGTCACCGGCCCCGCCATGGCCCACTTCGGCTGGGGACCCGACGACCTCGACCCGCTCGCCGGCGCCGTCGTCGCCGGCCACGTCCTCGAGTGCGGCACCCAGGCCACCGGCGGCAACTACGCCTTCTTCCGCGAGCACCTCGGCCCCGGCGCCGACCCCCGCCCCGGCTTCCCGCTCGCCGAGATCCACGCCGACGGCAGCAGCGTCATCACCAAGCACTCCGGCACCGGCGGCGCCGTCACCGTCGAGACCGTCACCGCCCAGCTGCTCTACGAGACCGCCGGACCGCGCTACGCCGGACCGGATGTGACGGCCCGCCTGGACACCGTCCGGCTCGCCCAGCAGGGGCCCGACCGGGTGCTCGTCGAGGGCGTCCGCGGCGAGGCGCCACCGCCCGGCCTCAAGGTCGGCCTCAACCGGCTCGGCGGCTACCGCAACGAGGTCGTCTTCGTCCTCACCGGCCTCGACGTCGAGGCCAAGGCCGACCTGGTGCGCCGCCAGTTCGAGCAGGCGCTCACCCGCCGGCCCGCCGAACTCCGCTGGACCCTCGCCCGCACCGACCACCCCGACGCCGACACCGAGGAAGCGGCCTCCGCGCTGCTGCGCCTCACCGTCCGCGATTCCGACGAGCGGGCCGTCGGCCGGGCCGTCGGTGCCGCCGCCGTCGAACTCGGCCTCGCCGGCTACCCCGGCTTCCACCTCACCGCACCGCCCGGCCCCGGCACCCCGTACGGCGTCTTCGAGACCGCGTACACCGACCGGCGCGGCGTGCCGCACACCGCGGTGCTGCCCGACGGCACCACCCGGCCCGTCCCCGCACCCGACCGCACCCGGCCGCTCGAACCGCTCGCCGAACCGCCGCTGCCGGAGCCGCTGCCCGCCGGGCCGACCCGCCGCGCCCCGCTCGGCCTGGTCGCCGGCGCCCGCAGCGGC
>NZ_JBEYFP010000937.1:0-2147 GCF_040634455.1 Kitasatospora sp. NPDC007106 | reverse complement strand
CCGCCGACCAGCCGGGCGTACTCGTTGGTCTTGAAGTCGCTGGTGCGCACCACCACCGGGTCGGGCCAGCGGGAGGCGGCGATCCGTGCGACGCCCTGGGCCAGCCGGTCGACGAAGTACTCGGTGCGGTCGGGGTGGCCGTCGCTCAGCGCGTCCACCAGCCGCCGGTCCTCGGGGGAGAGCCGGTCGGGGTGGAGCAGCGCCAGGGGATGCACCCGGACCTGGTGGGCCACGACGAACTCCGTCCGCGCGAGCCCCACGCCGTCCGCGGGCAGGCGCCACCAGCGGAACGCCGCGGCCGGGTCCGCCAGGTTCAGCATCACCTTGGTCCGGGTGGCCGGCAGCGAGCCGAGGTCGGTCTCCGACTCCTCGAAGTCGACGCGGCCGCGGTAGACGTGGCCATCGGCGCCCTCCGCGCAGGAGACGGTGACCTCCTGTCCGTCGTCGAGGACCTCGGTCGCCCGGCCGGTGCCGACCACGGCCGGTACGCCGAGTTCGCGGCTGACGATCGCCGCGTGCGAGGTGCGTCCCCCGTGGTCGGTGACGATCGCCGAGGCCCTCTTCATCAGCGGTTCCCAGTCGGGGTCGGTGATCGCGGTGACCAGGACCGCGCCGGCGGGGAAGCGGCCGATCTCGACCGGGCTGCTCAGCTTGCTGACCGGGCCTGCGCCGACGGCCTCCCCGACGGCGATGCCGTCCACCAGCCGCTCGCCGGTGCCGGTCAGCCGGTAGCGCCGCAGGACGGCCCCGCGGCGCCGCGACTGCACCGTCTCCGGCCGCGCCTGGACGACGAACAGCTGTCCGCTGCGGCCGTCCTTCGCCCATTCCAGGTCCATCGGGCAGCCGTAGTGCTCCTCGACGGCGACCGCCCACTCGGCCAGCCGCCGGACCTCGCCGTGGTCCAGCACCAGGGCGCCGCGCTCCTCCGCCGAGGTCTCGACGATCCGGGTGAGGCCCTCGTCGCCGTACACCGACTTGTGCCGCTTGGGGCCGCAGACCGCCTGCAGCACCGGATCGAGTCCCGGGTCCTTCAGCAGCGGCTTGAACACCAGGTACTCGTCGGGGTCGACCTGGCCGCTGACCACCGTCTCGCCGAGCCCCCATGCCGCACTCACCACGACGGCCTCAGGGAACCCGCTCTCCGGGTCCAGGGTGAACATCACGCCCGATCCTCCGAGGTCCGAGCGGACCATCAGCTGCACGCCGACCGACAGCGCCACCGCGAGGTGGTCGAACCCCAGCCGCTCGCGGTAGTCGATCGCCCGGTCGGTGAACAGCGACGCGAAGCACCGCCGGCAGGCGTCCAACAGGGCCTCGGGCCCGCGGACGTTGAGGTAGGTCTCCTGCTGCCCGGCGAAGCTCGCCTCCGGCAGGTCCTCGGCAGTGGCGCTGCTGCGCACGGCCACGTCGGGGTCCGTCCGGCCCGCCTCCCGGCCCAGCCGCGCGTACCCGTCCGTGAGTTCCCCGGCCAGCGCCTCGGGCAGAGGTGTCGCCAGGACGGCGGCCCGGACGGCGGCGCCGACGTCGGCGAGCGGGGCGCCCTCGCGCAGCCGGTCGAACTGCGCGGCGACCTCGTCCCGCAGACCGCCCCGGGCCAGGAACTCGCGGAAGGCGTCGGCCGTCGTGGCGAAGCCGTCGGGCACGCGGACACCGGCCGGCCCGAGGTGCCCGACCAGCTCTCCCAGGGAGGCGTTCTTGCCCCCGACCAAGCCGACGTCGCCCCGTTCGAGGTCGGCGAACCGGATCACTCGGCGCATGGCTCCTCCCGGACGGTTCAGTAGGGCAGTGGGCGGCCCGACGGCGTACGCAGGTCGAGCGGCGGGAGCCGACGTGGCCGGGGGCCGGGCCGCCCGGCGATCCTGATCCGCAGCATTGCTGCCACCTCCTCGGCGGGCCCTTCGACGGTTGCCGGTGGTTCCACCTTCCGTCCGGCTGCTGTCAGGCTTCCAGGGCCCCGTGGCCCGGACCGGTGGGCCGGACGGCCCACCGCCGCCGGTCACCCGGGGTGACGCGTGCCGTCCTGCGGAGGGCGGCCGTGTCCCGCGGCGATGCGCTGCGCGTGCGCCACGATGTCGGCCGCCGCGTGCTCCCCGACACCCAGGGCGTGGATCAGCCGGTGGGCGCTCCAGCCGTGCCGGGCGAGCAAC
>NZ_JBEYFP010000936.1:0-2153 GCF_040634455.1 Kitasatospora sp. NPDC007106 | reverse complement strand
GTGCGCCGGGCCCCCTTGCGGGTGCCCCGGAGGTCCCTGTCCGGCCGCCGGGGCGGTGCGGGAACGGTCGTGCGGTGCCGGACGGGGCTGGTGCGGTGCCGAGGGGTCGGCTCAGTACCAGTGGTGGGTCTGCCAGAAGGACCAGGCGGCGTTCGGGCTGCCATAGCGCGAGTTCATGTAGTCGTAGGCCCACTTGATCTGGGTCTTCGGGTTGGTCTTCCAGTCGGCGCCGGCGGAGGCCATCTTGGAGCCCGGCAGGGCCTGGCCCAGGCCGTAGGCGCCGCAGCTCGGGTTCGTCGCGTGGACGTTCCAGCTCGACTCGTGGCTGATGATCTGGTTGAACGAGGCCAGCTGGTTCGCGGGAACGACCTGCGCGGCGATGGCCTGCGGCGACTGGGTCGCGGCGGAGGCGGTGGAGGGCATCAGGCCGGCGCCCAGCGCGGTGACACCGGCGGCACCGGCGAGAAGAGCAGCAGAAGTGCGCATACGAAGCTTGAAAGCGGGCATGTAGAACAAGACCTCAATCGGGTTGGGCCGGTGTCCCGCCCGCTGACGTCCCCGGGCCGGACAGGGGCCACGGGGTCGAGGGCGGGACTCGGCGGAGAGCCACACCCGGCGGGACAGGTGCCGGTGCGGCCTGACGACTCGCCCCAAGCTGCCAGACCGCCGGGGCCACCGCCAAGACCCCCCCTGATACGACCTGCCGTCGTAGCAACGCCCCTCGGCGCGGACCGGGAATACACCCCCGGGCGGTACCCCGTGCCGTCCGCCGGGACCGGCCCGCCGGCCGGTCCACCGCCGGGCGGCCGGGCGGGCGGGCACCCCTGACGGGCGACGGCCGGAGCCGGGGCACCGGTCCGCGGCCGACTACGACGCACCGTCGTGGCGGCCCGGGGCGTGTGAGCACCCTCACCGGTCCGCGGGCCGCGGTTCGGCAGTCCGTCGAAGGCCCGCCACGCTCCGTTCCGTGAGCGCCGTCTCAACCCGGCCGCCCCCACGGGCCCGGAGCACCGTGCACCGCTCCGGAGGGAACGCGCCATGGCCGACCGCGACGACGATCAGAGGGACGACGGGCAGAGGGGCGACGATCAGAGGGGCGACGATCAGAGGGGCGACGGGCAGGGGGACGAGGCGCAGGGGCAGAGGGAGCAGGAGCGGTACGCCGCCGCGCTCGACGCGGCCGAGGAGCTGCTCGGGATGCGGCTGGAGCGGTTCCTGGTGCGCGGCGCCGGCGAGCCCGACAACGGCGCCGACTTCAAGCGGCTCGCGACGGTCCACACCTTCGGCGACTCCTGGCCGCGGACGGACGTCCTCGACACCCGTGCGCGGGCCCTCGTCTCCGTGACGATCGCCGCCGCGCTGGGCACGCTCGAACCGCTGCGCGGCCAGCTCCGCATCGCGCTCAACAACGGCGTCACCGCCGAGGAGATCGTCGAGGTCTTCATCCACCTGGAGGCCTACGCCGGCGCGGCCCGGGCGTTCGACGGCTACCGGATCGCCCTGCAGGTCTTCGCCGAGCGGGCCCAGACGGACGGCGGGTAGCGGCGGCCCGGGGTCAGTCCGGCGGACGGCTTCGGGCGTGGGCCTTCAGGTGTCGGCCTTCGGCTGCGGCGCCGCGGGCCGCGGGGTGCGCAGCTCGGCGTACACCGACCAGGCCACCGACACCGCCGGGACGGCGACCACGGCGCCGATCACCCCGGCCGCGATGCTGCCCGCCAGCACCGAGACGGCGACCACCACCGGGTGCAGGCTGACCGCCCAGCTCATCACCAGCGGGTGCAGCAGATGGCCCTCGATCTGGCCGATCACCACGATCAGCAGCAGCACCACGATCGCGATCACCGGGCCGCGGGCCGCCAGCGCCACCAGGGAGGCGACCAGCATGGCGATCGGCGAGCCGACCAGCGGGACGAAGGAGGCGAAGAACTCGAGCACCGTCAGCGGCAGGGCCAGCGGCACCCGCAGCAGGTAGAGGGCGATGCCGACCATCGCGGCGTTGCTGGCCGCGACGATGAAGATGCCGCGGGTGTAGCCCGCGAAGGTGCTCCAGGCGGCGCGGCCGCCCCGGTCGAGGTGGTCGCCGGCCGCGGGGGGGGGGGGGGGCGCCGGGCCCCCGCCCCAACCCGCGGCCGGGGGGGGGGGGTACACCGCCA
>NZ_JBEYFP010000935.1:0-2154 GCF_040634455.1 Kitasatospora sp. NPDC007106 | reverse complement strand
GGTTCGGCGACGGTGGTGGACACGACGGGGGTTCCTCCTGGGATACGGCTGACGTCAGCGGACTGCGGTGGGTGGTGCGGCCACGGTGTCGTCCCTTCATGGACTGGTGGACGGGTACTGCAAAGAAGGGGCGCGGGAGCGTCCCTAGTGGGCCGGCACGGGTGAGGGTTCGGCCGGGCGCGGGTCCGGGGGGCGGCCGTCCGTGCCGAACGGCGGCTCCGGCAGCCCGCCGTTGCCCAGCGCCCGCCGCACCGCCGCATCCAGGTCCAGCGCCGCACCCCGCGCGAACGCCTCCTCGAACTCCTCCTCGGTCAGCCCCGACCTGGCCCGCTCCTCGCCCTCCCGGTGCGGCCCGTTGAAGCTCCGGGACCCGAAGAACGGCGTCCCCACGCCCTGCCACATCCGGTGCGCCGCGCCCTGCAGCACCCGCGCCTCGACCAGGTCCGCCTCCGGCCCCTCGGTCTCCAGCACCGCCAGCAGCTCAACCCCGAGCACGATCCCCAGCAGGTCCCGGAACCGGTGGTTGAGCCGCACGCACTCGCGCGCGTACGCCCGGGCCCGCCGCAGCTCGCCGATCGTCCAGCTGGCGTGCGCGTAGGCGTACAGCCCGTAGGCGTAGGCCCACTGCTCGCCGTGCTCCTCGCAGATCTCCCGGACCCGCTCGATCCACGCCGTGCCCGTCTCGGCGTCGCCCTGGAACAGCCGCGCCAGCCCCAGCTCGAACATCGCCATCAGGACGTTGCTGTTCAGCTCGCCCAGCGCGTTGTAGTGCCAGAGCGCCTCCTCGAACAGCTCGGCCGCCCGCACGGGGTCGTCCGCGATCAGCGCCGCGCAGCCCTGCCGGTGCACCGCGTACGCCAGCGCCCGGTCGTCCCCGGTCTCCAGCGCCTGCCGCCGGCACTCCTCCAGCGCCGGCGCGGCCCGCACCAGGTCGCCCTGCAGCGTCGCCATGTACCCCGTCACCCAGAGCGCCTTCGCCCGTGCCCCGGTCGGCTCCGGTGCCAGCGCCAGCGCCCGGTCCAGCCAGTGCCGGCCCTCGCCCAGGTGGCCCGAGCCGACCCAGTAGAACCAGAGCGTCCCGGCCAGCACCAGCGCCTGCTGCTCCTCGCCCGGTTCGGCCAGGCAGAACTCCAGCGCGGCCCGCAGGTTGGGGTGCGCCAGCCGGGTCCGCTCGGCCGTCTCGGCCTGCCGCGGACCGAACCACTCCACCTCGCCCCAGGTCGCGACCCCCAGGTACCAGTCCCGGTGCCGGCGCAGCAGCCGCTGCTCCTCGCCGGTCGCGGCCAGCCACTGCGCGCCGTACTCGCGCAGCGTGTCGAGCATCCGGAAGCGCACCGCGTCGCCGCCGTCCAGCCGCAGCAGGACGGACTTGTCCACCAGGTCGCCGAGCAGGTCCGGCATGGCGTCCGGGTCGATGCCGTCGCCCGCGCAGACGTACTCGGCCGCCTCCAGGTCGAAGCCGCCGGCGAACACCGAGAGCCGTGCCCAGAGCAAACGTTCCTGCGAGGTGCACAGTTCGTGGCTCCAGCCGATCGTGGTGCGCAGCGTCTGGTGCCGCGGCGGGGCGGTGCGGGCGCCGCCGGTCAGCAGCCGGAACCGGTCGTCCAGCCGGATCGCGATCTGCTCCACGGAGAGCGAGCGCAGCCGGCCCGCCGCCAGTTCCACGGCCAGCGGGATGCCGTCCAGCCGGCGGCAGAGCAGCGCCACGTCGTCGGCGTTCTCCGCGGTCAGCGCGAACCCGGGCACCACCGCCGCCGCCCGTTCCGCGAACAGCCGCACCGCGTCCGGCCGCCGGCCGTCCCGTGCCTCCACCGGCAGCGGCGCCAGCGGCAGCAGATGCTCGCCGTCCACCCGGAGCGACTGCCGGCTGGTGGCCAGCACCCGCAGGCCGGGCGCGCCGCGCAGCAGCACGTCCGCCAGCTCGGCGCAGGCCTCGACCAGGTGCTCGCAGCCGTCCAGCACCAGCAGCATCCGGCGGTCGGCGAGCTGCTCCACCAGCACGTCGAGCGGCGGGCGCGCGGTGGAGTCGGTGAGCTCCAGCGCCTCCATCACCGCGTGGCCGAGCAGCAGCGGGTCCTGCACCGGCCCGATCTCGGCGAGCCGGACCCCGTCCCGCAGGTCCTGACCGGCCGGGGCCGCCGCCCGCAGGGCCAG
>NZ_JBEYFP010000934.1:0-2155 GCF_040634455.1 Kitasatospora sp. NPDC007106 | reverse complement strand
GGGGGGGGGGGGGGGCGGGGGGCGGCGGCGGGGGCCGCGGTCGGGGTGCAACGGCTGTCCGCGAGGTACACGGTCAGTTCCAGACGCCGGTGATGTCGGAGGCGCTGGCGGCCTTGCCGGCGTGGCTGCCGACCTCGGCGAGGTCCTCCAGGGTGCGGAGCATGTCGTAGTGGTTGTACTTGGTGGTGGGTGCCGATCCGGCCTTGACGGGCTGTCCGTACAGGACGGTGGGGATCTGGTTGCCGCTGTGCTTGTCGTCCTCGTCGTAGGTGATGACGAGCAGGCTGTTGTGGGTCTTGGCCCAGGAGGCGTAGGCGTCGAGGTTCTTCTTGAGCCAGCCGTCTCCGGTGCCGATCGAGCAGTCGTGCATGTCGGAGCAGAGGTTCGGGACGACGAACGAGACCTTGGGCAGCTCGGTGAAGTCGGTGGGGAACTGCGCGAAGGTCTTGCCGGTGCTGGTGGGGACGTTCTTGAAGGCGAACCAGGGGTTGTGCTTCTGCGCGTACTTGCCCTCCTTGCAGGTGGTGGAGCCCTCCTTGGGCAGGGACTCGTTGTAGCTGGCCCAGGTCTGCTTGGCGGCGATCAGCTCGGAGGCGAGGTTGGGGGCGGGCATCGACCCGACCTGGTAGCAGCCGTCGCCGGTGATGCCCTGGGTGCTGCCGGAGAAGACCGCGAAGTAGTTCGGCTGGCTGGGGTGGGTGATGCCGTACGAGGCCTTCAGCACGGCGCCGCCCTTGGCGAGCTGGTTGATGTACGGGGCGTCCTTGCTGCCGATGATCTGGCTGTAGGCGTGGTTCTCCATCATCACGACGACGACGTGGTCTGGCTTCGGCACGGTCGCCGAGGCCGAGGCGCTGTTGACGCCGGCGACGGTGGCCGCGACCCCGGCCGTCAGCGCCGCGGGCACCGCCAGGAGGATCGCGGCCTTGGTGCGGGTGCGGCGGTGCCGGTTCGGGCGAGCGTTGGACATGTCTGTCTCCAGGGGTGTGTAGGGGGATCGTCCGGGATCTGCGGGGCGCCTCCCACCGCCTCGGACGCGGCTCGACGTTCCTGTCCGCGGCCGGGGTGCGTCAAGGTCGGTGCGGTCGGCGCGGTGCCACCTGTCGAGGTCGGCCCAATTCGGTGGACGGCGGTTCCCTTGCGGGCGGGGAGTTCCGGGGTGATCGCCGTTCCGCGGGCCGGTTCAAAACTGTGGATTCGTCAACCGGTCGTCCTGCGGCGGGCTTCCGCGGCGGGGCCGCGGGGGCGGGTCAGCGGACCGGCTGGCTTCCGGTGTAGAGCAGGCGGTTGGGGGTGCCCTTGTCGGCGTTGCCGATCTTTCCGGTGGTCGCGGCGCCGAGGAGCGCGCTCTGCACCTGGGCGGGGGTGGCGTCCGGGTGCGCCGAGAGGTACAGCGTGGCGGCACCGGTGACGTGCGGCGCGGCCATGGAGGTGCCGGTGAGCGAATTGGTGGCGCTGTCGCCGGTGTTCCAGGCGGAGACGATGCCGGTGCCGGGCGCGAACAGGTCGGTGCACGAGCCCCAGTTGGAGTCCGAGCGGCGCATGTCGTCGGAGGTCGCGTTGTTGACGACGATGGCCTCCGCGATGTCGCCGGGCGAGTTCTTGCACGCGTCGGAGTTGCTGTTGCCGGAGGAGACCACCCAGGTGACGCCCGAGGCGATCGAGCGCTTGATCGCCGTGTCCTCGGTGGCGCTGACCCCGCCGTTGATGCTCATGTTGACGACGGCCGGCTTGACGGCGTTCTTGGTGATCCAGTCGGCGGCGGCGACGATCGCCGAGGTCGAGGCGCTGTCGTGGCAGTCGGTCACCCGGACGGCGACCAGTTTGACGCCCTTGGCCACGCCGTAGTCCTTGCCGCCGACCGTGCCGGCCACGTGGGTGCCGTGGCCCAGGCAGTCGGCGCCCTTGCGGCCGTCGCCGACCTCGTCGACGCCGATCGAGGCCCGGCCCTGGAACTGGCCGTGGGTGGTGCGCAGTCCGCTGTCGACGAGGTAGACGGTCACGTTGGAGGCGGTGCCGGCGTAGCTGTAGCCGTGGTCCAGTGGCAGGTTCCGCTGGTCGATCCGGTCCAGCCCCCAGGAGGGCGGGTTCTGCATGCTCGGCGACGCCCCGGACATCCACGTCCTGCCGGTCGGCAACGCGGGCAACATCACCG
>NZ_JBEYFP010000933.1:0-2156 GCF_040634455.1 Kitasatospora sp. NPDC007106 | reverse complement strand
GGCCGCGGGCTGCGGTCAGGAGCGCAGGGCGGGCAGCACGAGTTCGCGATAGGCGTCGAAGAAGACCTCCTGGTCGGGGCCCACCTGGCCGACGTACACCTCGTCGAAGCCGGCGCGGGCGTAGCCGCGCACCGTGTCGATGTGCTGCTGGGCGTCGTCGCCGCAGGTCACCGCGTCGTCGATCATGTCGCGGGTGACGAGTTCACCGGCCTGCTCGAAGTGCGCGGGGGTGGGCAGCAGCTGGGCGAGTTCGCCGGGCAGCAGTTCGGTGGGCCAGAGCCGGTGGACGGTGTCGACGGCCTTCTCGCGGTTGCTGCTCCAGCAGACCTTCACCCCGCCGACGACGGGTTTTCCCGCGCCGCCGCCCTCGCGGAAGGCGGCGACCAGGTCGGCGTCCGGGGTCATGGTGACGAAGCCGTCGCCGATCCGGCCGGCCAGTTCGGCGGCGTTCGGCCCGAAGCCGGAGACGTACACCGGCAGCGGTCCGTCGGGCGGGGTGTAGAGCCGGGCGTTGTCGACCGTGTAGTGGCGGCCGCGGTGGCTGACCTGGCGGCCGGTGAAGAGCGCGCGCATCACCTCGACGGCCTCCTCCAGCATGGCGGCGCGGTCGTCGAAGGACGGCCAGCGGTCGCCGAGGACGTGCTCGTTCAGTGCCTCGCCGGTGCCGACGCCGAGGGTGAACCGTCCGCCCAGCAGCACGCTGGAGGTGGCCGCGGCCTGCGCGGTGACGGCCGGGTGCAGCCGGACGGTCGGGCAGGTCACCAGGGTGGTGACCGGCAGGTCCACGGCCTGCGACAGTGCGCCGATCATCGACCAGACGAACGGGCTGTTGCCCTGGGCGTCGTTCCACGGGTGGAAGTGGTCGGAGATCGCCAGCCGGGTGAATCCGGCCCGCTGCGCGCGCCGGGCCTGGTCGATCAGTTCGGCGGGCGTGAACTCCTCGCAGGACAGGAAGTAGCCGTACTCGGTCATGGCGTGCCGGTCCTCTCTGTGGCGGCCCCCTACCGTGCGGCGGCTACCCGGGGCGGCGCCGGGGACACCTCGCCCCGCCGTCCCTGCGGACTCAGGCGGAGAGCAGCGCCGTGATGCAGCCGTCCCAGTCGAGCCGGGCGGCCTCCGAGCCGACCGGCACCAGTTCGGTGGTGACGGCGAGGAAGCGGGTCAGGTGGCCCACCGGGGTGTGCAGCAGGGCCACGTCGGCCTGCCGGCCCAGCGCGATGAACACGTCGGTGTCGCAGCAGGGTTCGACGCGGACGTCGCCGTCGCCGGCCGGTCCGCGGAGCCCGGCGAGCAGCAGGTCGCGGGCGACGACCCAGGTGGCCTCGGGGTCGAAGCCGTGGAAGTCCAGGTGGACGGCGTAGGGGTCGTCGGTGCGGTAGTGGCAGACGACGCTCAGGTCGTGGACCGAGTCGGCCCCGGTGATCAGCCGCATGGGCATGCGGGCGGTGACGCCTTCCATCTGTGGCAAGTCCCTTCGCCGGGCCGGCGCAGCGCACCGTGGTGGGCCCCGCGTCTGCCCGCAGGCCGGCCGGCCACACGGCCCGGGATGTGCGGATCCGGTGAATGATGCACCGTCAGGCGGGTTGTGCGAGGCGGACGGAGGCCTCCAGCAGCAGCGCGTGGACGAAGGCCTGCGGCAGGTTGCCGCGCAGCTGGCGCTGGGCGACGTCGAACTCCTCGGCGTACAGCCCGGCGGGCCCGCAGGCGGCGCGGTTGCGTTCGAACCAGCGCACGGCCTCCACCGCGTCGCCCTGCTGGTGCTCGGCGAGGGCGAGCACGAAGCCGCACAGCAGGAAGGCGCCCTCCGCCTCCTCCAGCGGGCGGCGGTCGTGGCGGAACCGGTAGAGGTAGTGGTCCTGGACGAGGTCGGCGCGGACGGCCCGCAGGGTGGCCGCGCAGCACGGCGACGGCGTGCCGGGCGTCGCGGCGTCCGAGGACGTGCGGCAGGTCGGGGACGCAGTCGGCCCAGGACTCCTCGGTGCCGCGCCAGAGCACGTCGGCCGGGTCCGGCGGCGGCAGCGGCCGGTCGGAGACCTCCAGCACCAGGTCGTGGTGGGCGCCGGCGTCCAGGCGTACCGCGGCGGTGAGGGCGGTGCCGTCCGGGCCGGCGGGCCGGGCACCGGGGGCGCCGGTCCAGCGCAGGTGCAGGTCGCCGG
>NZ_JBEYFP010000932.1:0-2157 GCF_040634455.1 Kitasatospora sp. NPDC007106 | reverse complement strand
GCGTCCCTGCGCCGGACGACCACCCCGGTGCTCGGCAGGCGCACGGAGAGGAGGCTTCGTCCCACTCCCGGCCGTCGACCAGGCCGCTCCCGCCCTCAGGCGGAGGGGTGCCCGGTGTCGCGCCACCCCGGCTCGCCGTCCTGCACCTCGGCGACGCTCGGGTGGCGCACCGCCTCCAGGGTGGCGTCGGCGAGCAGATCGGCGATCAGGGCACGGCTGCCGAAGACCTCGGTGGCACTCAGGTCCCAGTCGGTGACGACGAACCAGGAGTGGTCCGGCGGCCACCAGTGGGCCGGGAACTGCGTGCTGTGGGTCCCCCCGCGGCCGGGACCGGCGTCGTGGTGGGCGACGGCCTCGTCGAGCCGGCCGCGGCGGACGGGCACCGGCGCGCAGGCGTCCTCGATCGCGGCCTGCGCCCAGTAGCACTCCGTGCGCGGCCCGTCGGCGCTGTGCCGCGCCACCACCTCGACGAGGCGGCCGAGGCACTCCCGGTCGATCTCCCCGAGCGACGGGTGACCGAAGCCCTCGGGCAGCGGCAGCCCCTCGAAGACGCGCCACGACGGCGTGTACCGCCAGTCCTCCAGACGCCTGCCGGTCCTCGCCAGCAGGTCGCCCCAGCGCAGGCGCCGCCGTCCCTCGTGGGCGGTGTGCAGCACCCAGCAGCGGTCCGCGAACCCCTCCCGGGGCTCGTGGCCGAGCAGGTCCTCCTCCAGCCGCCGGCGCATGCCGCCCAGCGGATCGTCGTCCGGTACGCGCCTCACCACGCGCTCCTCGCCGGCGCGGGCGGCACCGCCACCGGAATGCCGTCCGGCCGCCCGGCGAGCAGGGCCGCGACGTGGTCGGCGCAGCGCAGGGCCGCCTCGGCCATCGCCCGTCCGGTCATGCCGGCGACGTGCGGGGTGAGCAGGGCCCGGGAGAGGCCGAACAGCGGAGAGGCGAACGCGGCGTGCTCGTGGGCGAAGGTGTCGACGGCGGCCGCGGCCAGCGGATGGGCCGGGTCGCGCAGCGCGTCGGCGAGGGCCTGCTCGTCGACGATGCCGCCGCGCGAGGTGTTCAGCAGGATCGACCCGGGCCGCATCAGCGCCAGCTCCGCCCGGCCCATCAGCCCCGCCGTGTGCGCGGTGAGCGGCAGGTGCAGGGACACCACGTCGCTGGTGGCGAGCAGCGCGGCGAGGGACTCCACCCGGCGGACCGGTGGCCCGGCCGGGCTCCGCGACCACCCCTGGACGGTCATGCCCAGGAGGCGGGCCCGCTCGGCCAGCGCCAGACCGATCCGGCCGAGTCCCGCGATGCCCAGGGTCAGGTCGCCCAGTTCGACCGCGGGCGCGGACGGTGCGCTCCACCGGCCCCGGTGCGCCGCCCCGTTGTGCGCCACCAGGTCACGCGTCAGGGAGAGCAGCTGGGCCAGGGCGAACTCGGCCACCGCGTCCGCGTTGGACCCGGGCGTGTGGGTGACGGCGACACCGTGTCGGGCCGCGACCGCCAGGTCGACGTGGTCGGTGCCCGCCCCGGCCCGGCCGATCACCCGGAGCCGGTGGGCCAGCGCCCCGTCGGTCGCCGCCGCGAGGAACGCGGCCCGCAGCGGGACCCCCGCGCGGGACTTCAGCGCGTCGTAGCCGCGCCCACCCCGAACCACCTCGCCGATCAGTGCCGCTTCGTCGAACGGGTCGACATCGGTGAACTCGACCCGGTCCGCCCACGCCGCCACCGCGGACGCCCGGTCGGCCACCCGCCGCAGGTTCAGCGTGACGGCCAGACCGTGCCCGACCAGTCGCTCCACCTCGCGGTCGAGCGGCGCCCCGGGAGCCGCGTCCAACAGCAGGATCCGCCCCACACCCTCCCCCTTCTCCGTACCCGGACCTTATGCGGGCCGCCGGCGGCAGCGGAAATCCCCCGACCCGGGCCGCTCCCGATCGGGCGGCACCCCGTGGTTCGGAGCGGGCCGCCGCTGGGTAGACGCACGGGCTGCCAGGACGGAAGGGGAGTGGTCGGCCATGGCCGGACTCACGATGACCAGGGGCTCGATGCCGCAGGGCCCCGTGCTCTTCCTGGACGGGGAGGTGGACCTCTACAGCGTCCCCGCGCTCGCCGAGGCGCTCGAGGACGCGGTGGACCTCTGCCCGCCCGGTGCGCCGGTCACGGTCGACATGGCGCAGG
>NZ_JBEYFP010000931.1:0-2157 GCF_040634455.1 Kitasatospora sp. NPDC007106 | reverse complement strand
CGCCCCGCTCGCCGCCCGACGCGGCCGCGGCCGGCTGCGCCCGGGCGAACTGCGCAGCAGCCAGGCGGCCCTGGGTTGCCTGCTCGACATCCTGGCCGGGGGCGATCACGGCCACGACCCCGACGGTTACGCCGCGGAACTGTGCGCCCTCCCGACGCACCTCCGTACCGCTCCCGTGCTCTCGGCACTGCGGGTGTTCGAGGCCGTGTCCCACCTCGCCGCCCAGCGGGCCGACCAGAGCGGCTCCGGCGGCCCGGTGCCGTTCCTGCTGGCGACGCCGACCGGTGCCGACGGTGCGCTCGACCCGGCCGTGCTCGCGGAACGGATGGATGCCTGCCGGGCGGCCGGAACCGTCCCGTGGCCCGTCGACCTCGCCCAGGCGCTGCTGCGGCTGCCGCCTGACGCGGTGGCCACGGCCGCCGACCGGGCCCGCGGGCTCGGCGCCGTCCTGCCCACCCTGGCCCTGGAGGTGCCGGAGGGCTTCCACGTCCAACGCCCGGACATGCCCGAGCGGACGGGGCCGTACGGCTGGCAGCCGCCGGTCACTCCGCGGATCGTCCCGTGCGGCCGTCCGGGACCGGACCTGGCGGCCGTGGCACCGGCCGACCGGCCCGCCGTACTGCTGTCCGGGGTACCCGATCACGGTGAGTCCGCGTTGTTCGCCCGGGGCGGGCACTGGGCGGGCAGCCCGGCCTGGCTCGCGCAGTTGCCCGCCCAGACGCCCTGGCACCCGGAGTCCGCGGCGGCCCACGCCGTCCCGTCCCTCGCCGTCCAGGCGGTGGACGGCGACGGACCGCGCGGGGCGAACCCGGTGCTGCCCCTCCTCGCCGAGGCCCCCGGCATCCCGGGCCCGGTCTGCCACCTCGCCCTCGCGTACGGGCTGACGGCCGCCCGCGCGGACCACCGCACGGCCGCCCTGGACGCGCTGCTGACCATGGCCGCGCGCGGAACCCTGCGGGGGCGGGACCTCGGCGAGCGGCTCGCCGGGCTCTGGGAACTCACGGTCGCCAAACCGAACCGGTTCCTGCCCGTGCTCGCCGACGCGGCCCGCGGCGGCGCGGGCCCGGCGGTGTGGCCCGTCCTCGCTGAACTGATCGCGAAGGCCGCGGCCGCACCGGCCCGCCGCGGCCTGGCGGACCTGCTGACCACGGCCGCGGAATGCGCCACCGCCTCCGGCATCCGAGCCGACCTGTCGGCCCTCGACACGCTCACCGCTCCTGCCGCCCCCAGGCGGGTCCGGACGGAGGCCGCCCGGCTCCGTGCGGTGCTGGCCACCTGACACCGGTCCGACCTGCCGGTCCACGGACCAGTGGGTGACACCGGCTCCGGGCCGGTGGTCCGCGCGGGCGGTGGGCACGTTCGGATGCGGCGGCGGGGCGGGTGCGGCGGCGGGGCGGGTGCGGCGCCGATGTCGTCGACCCGGCGCACTCACGGCTGCAGGTCGCCGGGTCCGCGAGCAACGCGATCGGGCAGGTCCTCGCAGGGAGTCGGCGGACGGCTGAGGTCCCCGGACGCCGGACCCCGGCGACACCGTCGGCCCGCGCCGTCGGAATCGGGCAGGCCCGGTCAGCCCTCGTCGAGCAGGGCCAGCAGGCGGCGGGCCTGGTGGTCGGCGGTGCCGGGCGGGTTGCGCGGACGGTCCGGGCGGTCCATGGCCAGCAGGAAGAGCCACACCAGGGCGAGCAGCCGGCGGCAGTCGACGAGCCGGGCGGACTCGGCCGGCGCGAGGTCGAAGTGGCCCAGGAAGGCGGGCACGTCCAGGCCGGCGTCCAGCCACGCCGAGACGTGCTCGGTGATCTCGGCGAGTTCGTAGGCGCGGTCGCTGCGTCCCGACTCCTCGAAGTCGACCACCCGCACCCGGGTGCCGTCCCAGAGGTAGTTCGCGAGATTGCCGTCGCCGGGGCCGAACACCGCGGGCACCCGGGCGGGTTGCGACTCCCCCGCGACGTCCGAGGCGTCGAGCCAGGTCAGCCCGGCGTGCAGTGCCGCGGCCACGGCGGGGGACGCGTGCACCGGCAGCCCGGCCGCCCGCCAGGCGCGGATCCGGGCCACCAGCTCCGGCGGTCGTCCGGGGCGGAGCGGCACCTGCGCCAACCGCCCGGCCGGCACGCAGTGGTGCAGCTCGGTGACGGCTTCGGCGAGCGCCCTGGTCTGCCG
>NZ_JBEYFP010000930.1:0-2165 GCF_040634455.1 Kitasatospora sp. NPDC007106 | reverse complement strand
ACCCCCGCGTAGGGGAGGCCGGTTCCGTCGGGGAGGAGCGGGGGGTCTCGGTCGGCGGGCCACCCCGCGCCGGGCCCGCTCCCCGCCGCCGGGGGGCGGCAGGTCCTGCTGGTCGAGGACGCCGACGGGCTCGCCCGGACGCTCACCGCGACGCTGCCCGCCGACGGCGCCCGGCACACCCTCCGCTTCGACCTGGCCTCCCCCGTCACCGCGGCGCGGCCCGCCCGGGTCGTCCGGGTCGCCGTGCAGCCCGCCGCGGACCTGCCGGGGCGGCGCAGCCTCACCCTGGACCTGGAGCGGATCACCGCCGTCGGCCCGGCCGCCCGGCACGACCTCGCACCGCCCGCCGGATCGGGTTGGACGGCCACCGCGCCCGGCGCCGGCCGGCCGGAGGACATCGGCTGCCCGGGCCATCCCACGGCCGGCACGGCGGGCCGCATCCCCGACACCAGTGACGACCTGGCCGGCCCGTGCACCCTCGCCGAGCCGGCCGGCACCCTGCTGCGGGCCGTGCTGCGCACCCAGCAGCCGAACGGGATGAGCGACGGCCGCACGCCCGAGGTGGCGTACACCGTGGCCGCCGAGCCGGACACGCCGCTGCTGCCGGTCCTCGCGGACGACGCGCTGCTCGCCACCGGGGTGCAGGTCGGCTCCCGGCTGCTGCTCGTCCCCGGCGGCGACCCGGTCGTGCGGGCGGTGGTCGTCGGGCGGATCGCCGTCGTCCCGGGCCTGCCGCGGGAGCGGCCGGCCGTGCTCGCCGACTCCCGGGCGTTCGCCGCCCAGCGGGTCCTCGGCGGGTCACCGCCCGTACCGGAGGCCCGCTGGTGGCTCGCGGCCGGGCCGGACGGCGGACGCGCCGCGCAGGCCGCGCTGCGCGGGCGTCCGGAGCTGGGCACCGTACGGAGCCTGCGGGACGAGGCCGCGGCGCTGGCCGCCGATCCGTACCAGGCGGGGCTGCGCCGCGCGCTCTGGCTCTGCCTGCTGCTCGCGCCGCTGTTCGCGCTCACCGGGACGACCGTGCAGGCTGCGGCGGACGCGCGCTCGCGGATCCGGGAGTTCGCGGTGCTGCGGGCGATCGGTGTCGCCCCCGGCCGGCTCGCGGCGGTGCTGCGCACCGAGATGCTCACCCTGACGGGTCTCGCGGTGCTGCTCGGTGCGGTGCTGGGCCTGCTGTCGGCGGCCCTGCTGCTGCCGCTGGTCGTGGTGGACGGCAGTGCCGCCGCGGTGTTCCCCGCGCTGCGCACCGGCCCGGGGTGGGCGGCCACCGCGGCCACCGCACTGGCGACCGGGGCGCTGGTGGGGGCCGGATCGTCGGTGCTGGCAAGGCGGTTCGCCCGGGTCGACCTGGCGCGGACCCTGAGGACGGGGGAGGACGGATGATCGCCGGCCGGTGGCCGCGGGCCGCTTCGCGCCGACTGCCGCTGTACGCGCTGCAGTTCGTTCTGGTGGCGGTCCTGGCGGCGCTCGCCGCCGCCTGGGAGCCGTCGTACGACCGGCCGGCCACCCGGGCGCTGGCCCAGGAGGTCGAGCAGGCCGCGGCCGACGGGCCGCTGGTCACCGTCCGCTCGGGCCTGCGGCCGCCGGCGACGGACGACGGCGCGTCGGTGGCGCCGAAGTTCGGCACCCTGGAGGGCGACCTCGCCCGGCTGGCCGAGGGGCTGCGCCGCGGCGC
This sequence comes from Kitasatospora sp. NPDC007106, assembly GCF_040634455.1. Lineage (NCBI taxonomy): Bacteria > Bacillati > Actinomycetota > Actinomycetes > Kitasatosporales > Streptomycetaceae > Kitasatospora > Kitasatospora sp. NPDC007106. The sequence continues at coordinate 493 of NZ_JBEYFP010000930.1, read as the reverse complement.
CGGCCCCGGGCTGGCGGCGGTCCTCGGGGCGCCGACCGCCCGGATCGAGACCGGCGTGGTGCCCCTCCTCGGGGACGGCGTCCGCCGGCCGGACGGCACCGCGCCGACCGCACAGCTGGTGTACGCCCAGGACGCCGGCCGCGAGCTGCGCTGGACCTCGGGCCGGGCTCCGGGCACCCCGGTGGGCGATCCGGCGGCGGCCCCGGTCGAGGTCGCCGTCTCGGCGGCGAACGCGGACGTCCTCGGCCTGGCCCCCGGCCGCCCGGTGACGCTCCGCGGGCCCGGCCTGGAGACCGCGGCGGTGGTGGTGGGCGTCTTCACGCCCGTCACCGAGACCGCCGACCTGTGGCAGCAGTTCCCCGCGCTGGCGCGGCCGTTGGTGAACGACACCGCGCAGGGGCGGCGCACCGCCGTCGAGTTCCTGACCGGCGCGGCCGGCATCGAGGCCGTCGAGGCCCGCGGCAGCGCCGGCCCGGCGGGCCTGGCGCTGACC
>NZ_JBEYFP010000929.1:0-2168 GCF_040634455.1 Kitasatospora sp. NPDC007106 | reverse complement strand
GTGGCCGGGTCGGAGGAGGTACCGGGCAGGGTGCCGGCGCAGTCGTAGTTGTCGGTCATCAGGGTGTTGAACTGGTCGCCCAGGATCGCCCGGGCCTGGTCGGGGCCGACGCCCGCGCTGTGCAGCACGGGCCCCGTCCAGCCGGCCTGCCGCAGCTGCTTGAGGACGGGCAGGATGACGCCGGTGACGCTGCTGAGGTAGATCGCGTCGGGCTTGGCGGCGAGCACCGCGCCGACGGCGTTGCCGTAGTCGGTCGCGCCGAGCGGGAAGTCGGCGGAGGCGGCGATCCGGATGCCGTTGGCGCGGGCCGCCAGGCCGACCAGCTCGGTGAGGCCCTCCCCGTAGGGCTCGCCCTTGGCGGTGATCACCCCGAGCGACTTCGCGCCGAGCTTCTGCTTGGCGTAGGCGAGGCAGCCCGGCACGTAGGTGTGCGAGCCCCCGCGGGTGAGGTACAGGTGGGGGTCGAGGTCGAGGATGCTCGGGTAGGAGCTGTCCAGGACGTTGATCATCGGGACGGGCTTGCGCTTGAGTTGCGGGGCGTAGGTCGCCGAGCCCAGGCCGTAGGCGACGACCGGCAGCCGCTGCGCCTGGGTCATCTCGCGCAGGGCGGTGACACCGGTGGTGGCCGGGTCGGACTTGTCGTCGGCGTAGACGATCTCCAGCGTGTGCCGCCGGCCGGCGACGGTGAAGCCCTGCCGGTTGAGCTCCTCGACGCCCATGGTCATGGCCTTCTTCTCGGCCGGACCGAGGGTGGAGTAGACGCCGGACAGCGACAGCAGGGCGCCGATCCGCACGCGGTCCCCGTCCGCTCCGGCGGAGCCGGAGCCGGAGCCGGAGCCGCAGGCGGCCGAGGACAGGACGGTCGTGGCGGCCAGGACGACGGCCGCGGCGCGCGATACACGCATGGGGGTACCTCCGGGGTGGGGGGTTGCTGGATGGCCGGGTGCACGTGGGGCACGGAGGCGGTGCCCGGGGTGTCCGGTGGGTATTCGGGAGGGTCGGTCCTCCGTCCGGCCGCCGCTCGGGGCCATGCCGGAAAAGGGGGAGGAACGCGCGCGGACTGCCATCCGCAGGGGAATCCGCCCGCCTGGGCCGTGCGTGGTGAGAACGCCCGGAGTGTGAATTCCGGTCGGCTTTGCGGGCAGGTTCAGGACTGTACTTCGCTACTCGCCGGTAGCACCAGCCGGATTCGGATTCGAATCGGCAACGGAGGTCACCTCGGCGCACCGCCGGGGATCTGCGCGGAAAACTCGCCGCCAGCCATTGTTCGACAATGTCGAGTGCGGTAGCGTCAGAACAGAACCTGCGCAATTCGGCAGCCCGGGCCATTCATGCCCGCCGCGCCCCGATCCGCGGCTCGGCGCCCACCGCCCGACGCGCGCCGCAGATCCCCCGCTCTCCCCCGGCCGCGCGTTCCGCGCTCTCCGCGCCGCCCGCGCCACCGGCCGCCACCGGCCGCCACACACGACAGCCCCCGAGGAACCGTCACATGTTCACCTTCAGAAGCGAAGACGGCCTGCAGATCCACGTCCACGCGTGGGCACCGGACGGGCCGCCCCGCGGCCTGGTCCAGATCTCCCACGGCATGGGCGAACACGCGGCCCGCTACGACCACTTCGCCCGGGCGCTGACCCGGCGGGGCTACGCCGTGTACGCCGACGACCACCGCGGCCACGGGCTGACCGTCAGCCACGTCCCCGGCCACCTCGGCGACGACGGGTGGAACCGGCTGGTCGACGACATGGTCGCACTGTCCGAGCTGATCCAGCGCCGGCACCCGGGGCTGCCACTCGTCCTGGTGGGCCACAGCCTCGGTTCGTTCGCCGCCCAGCAGTACGTGCTCGGGCACTCCGAGCTGCTGGCCGGGGTCGCGCTGTCGGGCACCGCGGCGCTGGACCGGCTCATGGCCCACCTCGCCGAGGCCGACGGCGACGTCATGGACGCCTTCAACTCCGCCTTCGAGCCCGCCCGGACGCCCGGTGACTGGCTCAGCCGCGACGAGGCGCAGGTCGACGCGTACCTCGCCGATCCGCTCTGCGGCTTCACCCTGGACGACCAGGGCATGTCCGACCTCGCGGCGGCCGGAGAGCGGCTCAGCACGCCCACGACCGTCCGGCCCGACCTGCCGGTCTACGTGGCGGTGGGCGACCGCGACCCGCTCAACCGCG
>NZ_JBEYFP010000928.1:0-2169 GCF_040634455.1 Kitasatospora sp. NPDC007106 | reverse complement strand
CGCCGTCGTCCGTGCCCGCCCACTCCCAGATTCCGGCGCCCCGGGCGCAGTGGGTGCGGGCCTCGTCCAGCGTGAGCCAGTCGGAGCAGGGCTGCTTTCCGGCGACGACGACGTTGACGTAGTCGCGGCTGCGCAGCACGTGGTCGGCGGTGGCGAGCAGGGTGTTGGCGTCCGGCGGGAAGTAGACCCGGACGGCCTCGGGGCTCTTGTTGAGGACGTGGTCGACGAAGCCCGGGTCCTGGTGGGAGAAGCCGTTGTGGTCCTGGCGCCAGACGTGCGAGGTGAGCAGGTAGTTGAGCGAGGCGATCGGCGCCCGCCAGGGCAGGGCGCGCGTGGTGCGCAGCCACTTGATGTGCTGGTTCACCATCGAGTCGACGATGTGGACGAACGCCTCGTAGCAGGAGAACAGGCCGTGGCGCCCGGTGAGCAGGTAGCCCTCCAGCCAGCCCTGGCAGGTGTGTTCGGAGAGGATCTCCATGACCCGGCCGTCCCGGGCGAGGTGTTCGTCGACGGGCAGCGTGTCGGCCTGCCAGGCCTTGCCGGTGGCGGCGTAGACGGCCTGGAGCCGGTTGGAGGCGGTCTCGTCCGGGCCGACCAGGCGGAAGTCCCGGCGGTCGGCGGTGGCGGCCATCAGGTCGGCGAGCAGACCGCCCAGGACCTGGGTCGGTTCGTGCCGGGTGGTGCCCGGCTTGTCCACCGGAACCGCGTAACGGTCCAGGTCCGGCAGCGGCAGGTCGCGCAGCAGCAGGCCGCCGTTGGCGTGCGGGTTGGCCCCGAGCCGGCGGGTGCCGTCGGGTATGCACGCCAGCACGTCGGCCGCGGGCCCGCCGTGCTCGTCGAAGAGTTCCCGGGGACGGTAGGAGCGCAGCCAGGCCTCCAGCTGGGCGAGGTGCCCGGGGTCGTCCCGGACGTGGTCGAGCGGCACCTGGTGGGCCCGCCAGGTGCCCTCCACCGGCAGGCCGTCGACCTCGGCCGGGCCGGTCCATCCCTTCGGGGTGCGCAGCACGAGCAGCGGCCAGTGCGGGCGCCGGGTGGACCCGTCGGTGCGGGCCTCGTACTGGATCGCGGCGATCCGGTCCAGGGCGGTGTCCATGGCCTCCGCCATCGCCCGGTGGACGGCCGCCGGGTCGGCGCCGGTGACGTACAGCGGGAGGTGGCCGTAGCCGCGCAGCAGGGCGTCGAGTTCGCCCTCGGGCAGGCGTGACAGCACCGTCGGGTTGGCGATCTTGTACCCGTTCAGGTGCAGGATCGGCAGCACCGCGCCGTCGTGCACCGGGTCGAGGAACTTGTTGCCGTGCCAGGAGGCGGCCAGCGGGCCGGTCTCGGCCTCTCCGTCGCCGATCACGCAGGCGACCAGCAGACCGGGGTTGTCGAAGGCCGCGCCGTACGCGTGCGAGAGCGCGTAGCCGAGCTCGCCGCCCTCGTGGATCGAGCCCGGGGTCTCCGGCGCGACGTGGCTCGGCACTCCGCCGGGGAAGGAGAACTGACGGAACAACCGGGCCATGCCCGCCTCGTCCCGGCTCACGTCCGGGTACGTCTCCGAGTAGCTGCCGTCCAGCCACGAGTTCGCCAGCACGGCCGGGCCGCCGTGTCCGGGGCCCCAGACGCAGATCGCGTCCAGGCCGCGGTTCCTGACGACCCGGTTGAGGTGGGTGTGCACGAGGTTCAGTCCCGGCGAGGTGCCCCAGTGCCCCAGCAGCCGCGGCTTGATGTGCTCGGGGCGCAGCGGCTCGCGCAGCAGCGGATTGGCCATCAGGTAGATCTGTCCCACCGCGAGGTAGTTGGCGGCCCGCCAGTGGGCGTCGAGCGACCGCAGCTCCTCCTCGGACGGGGTGCCGGGCTGCGTGCTTGGGGTAGCGGGCATGTCGGCTGCCTCCTCGGCATCGGTCCGGACGGCCGCCGCGCGGCGGCCCGGGCCATCGTCACCCGCTGCGACCGCCCGGGCACAGGGCCGATCGGTCCCCGGAACCGGATCCGGGCCGGGACCTGTGGCCCCGGGGAGCCCGGCTGCTGCACGGCACGATCCGGGCGCCTGCGGGTACCTGCCGAAGGCCGCGGGCCGACCCGACGACGACCGGGAGGGGGCGTCATCGACGGTGGACGCGAAGTCCCTTCCGGAAGGCCCGTTCGGTCGGCGGCGACCTCCGCGGCGGCGGCTGCGCGGGAGCG
>NZ_JBEYFP010000927.1:0-2172 GCF_040634455.1 Kitasatospora sp. NPDC007106 | reverse complement strand
TTGCCACTCGGCGACGCGGCCGGAACCGGCCTGCGCGGGGCGGCTTCCGGGACCTTCATCTCGCTACCGGACCTGCCACCAGCGGTGACACCGGCGTGCGACGACACCGGCCCGACGGCCGAGCTGCTCCGCACCGCCGTCGCGGGCTTCGCCCCCGGCGTGCCGTTCCTCACCTCGCACCGCCACGTCGACGGTGCGCGCCGCCCGGACCGCGTTCCGGTCGACGCGACGCTGTTCGAGCCCTCCTTGCGCCGCAGGCTCGGCTGGATCCTCCTGCTGGCCGCAATGTGCGCCGGGCACGCCACGGCGGTCGCCACGGACCACCCGCCGAAGCCGGTGATCGGCGTCATCATCGGGGTGTACGCGGCGACCGCCTGGCTCGGCCCCGGCCGAACCCGCGCGGTGGCCTTCTCCGGCCGGGGCATTCACGTCCGCTGGCGCCGGTGGTACGGCCCGACGGCCTCGGCCCTGATCAGCTGGTCCGACATCGACCGGGCGGAGGTGCCCGACAGCGACGGCCGGGCCCGCGTACGGGTGCGGCTGAAGCACCACGCCGAGCATCTGCTCCGCGCGCCAGGAGGCCGGGTCCGCCCCGCGATCCGCGTCCTGCGCCGACCGCCCCGCGTCGGTGGACGGACGGCGGGTGCGCGGCGGGCCGCGTACCGCGAAGCCATCGCCGCACACACCCCGCAGGCGGCCGCACCCGCAGAGCCCGTGCGCTGACCGCGAGACGGAACGCCGGGCCGCCGGGCCCGAGGTGTCAGGCCGGCTCCGTCCGCCCGTTCCGATCCGCCGTCAGGCGGGCTCCTCGCCGAGCACCCGGTGGAGCAGGCCGAGCAGGGCCGTGCGGTCGGCGGTCGGCAGGTCCGCGTAGCAATCGGCGAGGACCTCCTCCGCGACGGTGCGGCCGGCCTCCAGCATCCGTTCGCCGGCGGGTGTCAGCCGGTGGTCGATGCGCCGGCCGTGGCCGGGGGTCCGCTCGATCAGGCCCTGGGCGACGAGCCGGCCGGCCAGGGTGCCGAAGGCCTGCTCGGTCTGGAAGGTCTCGGCGGCGAGGGTGCGGGCCGAGGCACCGGGTTGCCGGCCGACGGCGCGCAGCGCGTCCCACTGGGCGAGGGTGGTGCCGACCGCGGCGAGTCCGGTCTCCAGCGCCCGGTGCTGACGGTACTGGACCCGCTTGACCGCTCTGCCGAGTTCCTGCAGCTCACTGTGCATGGGCCGATTCTAGGCCATGACCAAGCTAGCTTATATAAGCATCCTTAGTTATGCTCGGCCCATGACCACGAACCGCACGGTCGCGCTCGACGACGACCTGACCATCACCCTCACCGAGAACGGAACGGGCCGCCCCGCCCTGGTCCTCCACGGCGGCGGCGGGCCCGCCACCGTGGCCGGTCTCTCGGCCCACCTCGCCCGCACCCTGCACACCCTCACCCCCGTCCACCCCGGCTGGGACGGCACCCACCGCCCCGACCGGCTCACCCGCATCGCCGACCTCGCGCAGGTCTACCTGCGGCTGCTCCGCGACCGCGAGCTGACCGACGTCCTGCTGGTCGGCTCCTCCCTCGGCGGCTGGATCGCCGCCGAGATGGCCGTCCGGGACACCACCGGGACGGTCGGCGGCCTCGTCCTGGTCAACGCCGTCGGCGTGCACGTCGAGGGCGAGCCGATCCGCGACGTCCTCACCCTCGACGCCCGCGGCCTCGCCGAGCACGCCTGGCACGACGCCGAGCGGTACCACGTCGACCCGGCCGGGCTCCCCTCCGCCGAACTCGCCCGCCGCCAGGGCAACACGGCCACCATGCGCGCCCTGGCCGGCGACCCCTACATGCACGACCCCGAGCTGCTCGGCCGGCTCGGCGGGGTCGAGGTCCCCGCACTGCTCGTCTGGGGCGAGAGCGACCGGATCGTCACCCCCGCGTACGGCGCCGCCTACGCCCGCGCCTTCGCCGACGCCCGCCTCGCCCTCGTCCCCGCCGCCGGCCACCTCCCGCACATCGAGCAGCCCGAGGCCACCTTCGCCCTCCTCGACGCCCACCTCGCCTGACCCGCCCGGCTCCGGCTCCGGGCAGTAGGCTCAGCCGGCGCCACCCGAGTGCTCCCGGCCGTTGGCGTTGAACCCGGTGAAGGGGTGCACACCCACCGGATCCGCGTCCCCACCGCCCCCGGCCC
>NZ_JBEYFP010000926.1:0-2182 GCF_040634455.1 Kitasatospora sp. NPDC007106 | reverse complement strand
GAGCGGACGGCCTACCGCCTCCAGCAGGAGCAGGAAGCCGGCACCCGGACGGTGGTCGGCGTGAACCGGTTCCGGCTGGACGCCGAGGAGCCGTATCTCCGCCGGGACGACGAGGCCGAGCCGTGCGGCACCGTCGCCGCCCAGCGCCAGCTCCACCCGCAGCGATCCGGTCCCCGCCACCGGCACCGAGACGTCCGCCAGCTCGGCGCCGGTGATCTCCCGCGCGCGCTGGGCGATCAGCCCGACCACCTCGGACCGGGAGCTCCCCGACAGCAGCGTGCGGGTGATCTCCGCGCTCGCGCTCAGCCAGCGCTGCTGGCGCTGCGCCTCCTCGTAGAGCCGGGCGTTGTCGATCGCCACGCCCGCCGCCACGGCGAGGGTCGCGATCACCGACTCGTCGTCGGCGTCGAACTCCTCCCCGCCGCGCTTGTCCGTGAGGTAGAGGTTGCCGAACACCTCGTCGCGCACCCGCACCGGCACCCCGAGAAAGGTCCGCATCACCGGGTGGTGCGCGGGACAGCCGAAGGACGCCGGGTGCTCCGACAGGTCGCGCAGGCGCAGCGCCTCGGGACGGCGGATCAGCTCGCCGAGCAGCCCCTTGCCGGTCGGGTAGGGGCCGATCCGGGCGATCTCCTCCTCCGACAGTCCCACCGTGAGGAACTGCGACAGCGTCTCGCCGTCGGGGCCGATCACACCGAGTGCGGCGTAGCGGGCGTCCACCAGCAAGGCGGCGGCCTCGACGATCCGGCGCAGCACCTGGGTCAGGTCCAGCTCCCGGCCCACCGACAGCACGGCCTCCAGCAGGCTGTGCACCCGGTCCCGGGTACCCCGGGCGGCGTCGATCCGGGCCTGGAGTTCCTCCAGCAGCTCGTCCAGCCGCAGCTGCGGAATCCTCGACCGCACCTCGTCACCGCCCACGCGGCCCTCCTCGTCCCTGGTTGCCGGCCGGTCGATTCTGACAGATGAACGGCCTGACATGGCAGGGATGAACGGCACCCCGAACGGCACCCCTAGGCCCGGCCCGACCCTGCCGACCCCGCCACCCGGGCCGGATCCGGTTCGGCGTCGTCAGCCCGTGGTCCGGCCGTTGCCGAACACGGCCCTGATGAGCCGGTCCAGCGCCTCGGGGAACGCCCGTGCCGGGTCGACGTCGGCGTCGCCGGTGGTCAGCCCTGCGGTGAGGGTCCGGCTGCCGTCGGGGCTGGCGATCATCAGTGCGCCGTAGCCGCCGGGGGCGCCGCCGTTGTGGTGGACGACGGTGCCGCCGTCCGGGCCGAGGTCCTGCACGAACAGGCCGAGGCCGTAGCCGAGCATGCCGTGCGGGGTGCGCATCTCGGCCAGCAGCGGGGCGGGCAGGAGCGCGCCGCCCAGCAGTGAGGAGAAGAAGGTGTGGAGGTCCCGGGTGGTGGAGATCATGTCGCCGGCCCCGGTCAGGAGGGTGAGGTTCTGGCGGGTGACGTCGACGACCTTCCACTGGTCGCCGTCCTGGTAGCGGTAGTAGCCGTGGGCGTGCGGTGCGGGCAGCTCCGGCGAGTCCCCGGGCACCGCGGTGTCCCGGAGCCCGAGCGGCTGCAGGATCCGCAGCCGCATCTGCTCGGCGTACGACCGGCCGGCGGCCTTCTCGATCAGCAGCACGGCGAGGGTGTAGTTGGTGTTGGAGTAGCTCTGGTCGGCCCCGGGCTCGAACCGGGCCGGCTTCGCGAGGGCGAACCGGACGAGTTCCTCCGGCCGGTAGCTGTGGAACCGGTCGTCCACCCACGGCTTGCCCGCCGCCGGGATGCCCGGCACGAAGGTCCCGTCGGGGTCGAGGTCGCCGGTGTAGCTGGCCAGCCCGCTGGTGTGCCGGAGCAGCATCCGCACGGTGATCCGCCCGTCCAGCCCGAGCTCGGGCAGGTGGTCGGCCACCGGGTCGTCCAGCCCGATCGCCCGGTCGGCGACCAGCTGCAGCACCAGGGTCGCGACGAAGGTCTTGGTGGTGCTGCCGATCCAGAACCGTCCGTCCGGCGGCGGCGCCGCCGCCTCGCCGAGCTTGCGCACTCCGGCGGTGCCGACCCACGCACCCCGCTCGTCGTGGACGCGCATCTGCACCCCGGCGAACCCGGCGTCGACGTAGGGCGGCGCGCCAGAGCGGTCCGGTCTCCAGGTCGAAGGGGCGGCGGGCGAACTCCTCGGCGAACCGCTC
>NZ_JBEYFP010000925.1:0-2191 GCF_040634455.1 Kitasatospora sp. NPDC007106 | reverse complement strand
CGAGCGGGTCGGGGAGCGGGCCTCAGGCGAGCTCGATCTCCTCGAAGAGGTCGTTGTCGGTCGCCGCGCCGGACAGCCACGCGGTCGCGTAGGCCGTGCCCGGCTGCCATTCCGAGACGCCCGCCACGTAGGGGGTCGCGGCGAGGCGCACGACCACGTCCTGCGGATCGCCGGTGCAGGTCACCATCGGCAGCTGCGGACCGGCGGCGTCCGCCGAGCCGGTCACGCCCTGTATCGCGCGGACGAGCACGGCGCGGACGTCGCCGGCGGGGCAGGAGACCGAGACGGTGACGTCGACGGCGGCGCCGTCCTCGACGATCCGGCCGTCCACGATGCGGATGCTGCCCTCTCCGAGGGCGGAGGCCTGGGGAGCCGCGGCGGCGAGCGCACCAGTGGCGAGGACGGCCGCGAGGGCGGCCGTGCGGAGGGTCCGGGTCACGGACATGGGGCGATCCCTTTCATGATCGAGGAGGCGGCCGCTCCGGGGAGGGGCGGCCCGCCGACCACCCTGGTCCGGGCCCTCACCGGCGGCAACTCAGGCCGCACACGTCCTCACCCAGCGTGATGCCGTGGCGGTGTGCGGGCGCCCGCACGGAAGCGACGTGTGCGGACTTCCGTGCCGGGCGCCCCCGGTGATGCAAGGAGATTGGAAGCTGCGGCGAAAGTTGCTGAAAAGCGTTGCCATGGCAGGGGGGCGTTGCTAACTTCTGCGCACGCCGGCTCGGCGGATGCCCCCCACCCTCATCGACCCGGAGCGACGCGTGCGCAGAAGCCTCCCCCTCATCGCGGCCACGATCTGCCTGTCCCTCAGCCTGACCGCCTGCGGCTCGGGTTCGTTCTTCGGCTCCGCCTCCGGGGCGACCCCGAACGGGACACTGGTGATCTGGGCCGACGAGAAGCGCGCCGAGGCGCTCAGACCGTTCGCGGACGCCTTCGCCGCCGCCCACGGCGCCAAGGCCGAGATCGTCGCCGTCACCGAGAACCAGCAGGAGAGGTTCGTCGAGGCCTCCAAGGCCGGCACCGGCCCGGACGTCATGATCGGCGCGCACGACTGGATCGGGAACCTCGTGCTGAACGGCTACATCGACCCCGTCCTGGTCCTCGACAACAAGATGGAGGACTACCTGGACGTCGCCCGCAGGGCGGTGATGTACAACGGCGAGTTCTACGGCATCCCCTACGCCGGCGAGAGCCTGGTGCTGTTCCGCAACACCGCGCTCGTCCCCGACGCCCCCGCGACCTTCGACGACCTGGTGGCCACCGGGGAGGAGCTCAGGAAGGCCGGCAAGGTGTCCCAGGCGGTCGGATACACCGTCAGCCAGGCGGACGGGAAGTCCGGCGACACGTACCACATGTACCCGCTGTTCAGCTCCGCCGGCGGCTACCTGTTCGGCGACGACGGGCGGGGCAACCCCAATCCGGCCGACCTCGGGGTCGGGCACCCCTCGTCGGTCGCCGCCATGGAGAAGATCGCGTCGCTGGGGGAGAAGGGGAAGGGGGTGCTGCGCCGCTCCTACACCTCCGACAGCACCGCCGCCGCCTTCACCTCGGGGAAGACGCCCTTCCTGGTGTCCGGCCCGTGGCGGCTGGCGGACGTGCGGGCCGCCGGGACCAAGTACGCCGTCTCCCCGGTGCCCGGCTTCGAGGGCAACGGCCCCGCCCGGTCGTTCGTCGGCGTCCAGTCGTTCTTCGTCGCCAGCAAGGGCGCGCACAAGGAGCTCGCCCAGAAGTTCGTCCTCTCCACGCTCGGCTCCGTCGAACTCGCCGACGCCCTGTACAAGGCCGAGCCCCGCATGCCGGCCCTCAAGGAGGCCCTCGCCCACGCGCGCGCCGCCGACCCCGACCTCGCCGCGTTCGAGCAGGCCGCGAAGACCGGTGTGCCGCTGCCGTCGCTCCCTCAGATGTCCGCCGTCTGGGGACCGTTCAACGCCCTGCTCTACTCGGCGGTCAAGGGCGATCCGGTGGAGCCGGCCGTCGCCACGGCCGACCGGGCGATCCGGGCCCAGCTGCCCAAGTGACGCGCGCCCCTGCGGGGCCGGCCGGGCGGTCCTAGCCTGGTGGGGCGGGCGGCCGTCGACGGGCCGCGGCCCGCCCCGGCCGCACGGCCGCGGGCCCACCGCCCGGCCGGGTGCGGCGGCCCCGGGGACACCGACAGGGACAGCGGGGTGCCGATGAGCCGGACGCGCGCACT
>NZ_JBEYFP010000924.1:0-2192 GCF_040634455.1 Kitasatospora sp. NPDC007106 | reverse complement strand
CCCCGCCGGGCGGCCGGCCCGGCCGCCGCCCGCGGGGAGGCCGCCCGCCGGCGGCTGGCCGTGCTCACCGAACGCGAGCGCGCGGTGGTCGACCTGCTCGGCGAGGGCCTGTCCAACGCCGACGCCGGTGCCCGGCTGCACATGAGCGAGGCCACCGTGAAGACCTACGTCAGCCGGATCCTGGCCAAGCTGGAGTGCGACAACCGGGTGCAGGCCGCGCTGCTCGCCCGCGACGCGGGGCTCTGACCGGGTGCCCTTCGGGGGCTCAGACCTGTGGTTGGAGGACCCCGCCGAGCCGGGCCTGCGCCCGGTCGAGGTCGCGGTTGAGCTGGGCCCGGAGGGCGGGCAGCAGCGCGAGCGCGGCCCGGGCGGCGTCCGCAGTCGGCTCCGGGTCGGCCTCGGCGGAGGTGACCGCGGCCCGCAGCGGCATGGTGGTCAGCGCCGTCTCCCAGGCCGCGCGGTGCACCCCGGCCGCGTACCGGGAGGTCAGGTACTCGAGCGGGGTCAGCGCGACGCCGTCGGCGTCGCCCGGTCCGGCCAGCCGCTCGCTCGGCAGCAGCCAGGCGATGCCGTCCCGGGCGATCAGTTCGAACGCGCGGGACTCGTCGGGCACCGCCCACGGGCCGCCGTCGGGCGTGGCGGCGGCCAGCAGCCGGTCCAGCATCGCGGCCTCGCGCGCGCCGGCCGTGCGGTCCGGATGCTCCTGGTCGGCGAGCAGTTGGGCCAGGTGGTAGCGCTGGCCCCAGCTGCCGACCCAGCGGTGCATGGCACCGGCCCGGGTCTCCCGGAGGGCCGCCAGCGCGAGGGACCGGGTGGTCAGGTCGCGCCGGACGAGCACGCCCTCGGACTCCGGGCCCAGCCGGCGCAGGGCCGACTGCACGGTGGCCGGGGTGGGGCCGTCGTACCAGCGCAGGGTCCAGCAGCGGCGGACGGGGTCGTACTGCGGCTCGAAGGCGGTGCGGTACTGCGCGCCGAGCCGGTCGGCGAGCCGGCGCAGTCGGGGCCTGCGCCGGGATGAGGGGGTGGGCATGGCTGCACAGTAGCCAGCACGCACCGGCGCGCGACGCGACGCGCGCGACCCCTCACCCCGCTGGGCGCCCCCCGCCCGGCCCGAGGGGTGAACGCCCCGGCCCGGTCGTATCCTGCTGTCCCCGTGCGGGCAACCACCAGGTGCGCGTGGGGGCACCTCCTGGCCGAAGGCCGGGGGAGAACTGCGCACTTCGGATGCGGGCCGCCGTACGAACCCCGGCTCGGCCCATGCCACCACGGTGCCCGCTCCCGGACTGCGCAGTTCCCCGCGCCCCTGGTCGAGCCACCCGGCCCGTCTGAGGACACGCCCGCTAGGTCGCGAAGTCGATGTCCTTCAGGCGCAGCGCGCCCGTCTGGTCGAGCAGCACGGTGGAGGTGCAGCCCGCGAGCGGCCCGTCGGCCGCCGCGAGCCGGGCGTGCAGCCGGTCGGTGGCCCAGCGGTGCCGGGCGAAGGCGTAGGCCGAGACCCTGCGGCCGCGTTCCCGCTGGCCCTGGGCGGCCTCCTCGGGGCTCGCGTCCAGCAGCAGCAGGTGCACCCGGCGCCCCTGCGCGGCCGCCGTGCGTGCGATCCACCACCGCACCCAGGGCATCGTGCCGCAGTCGTGCACCACCAGCGGCCCGCCGGACCGCAGTGCCCGGTGCAGTTCGCGGTAGTGGTGCAGCCGCACCAGCGGCCGGTAGAGGGCGTACGGCAGGGACGGCAGCCGCTCCTCGTACCGCTCGCGCGAGTGCTGGGAGTCGACCACCGGTGCCCGCGAACAGCGCCTGATCAGGGTGGACTTGCCGCTGCCCGGCAGGCCGGAGACGACGACCACGTCCTCGGCCGGGTAGTGCAGCGCGCCCGGCACCGGCCGGCCGCGCAGGTCGTGCAGGCCCGCCGGGCGCAGCACGCCCGGTGCGGTCCGTGCCGTGCGTGCTTCGGTCCCGGCCCCCGCCGCGGGCCCGGTACTGACGGTTTCGCGCACCGCCCCCTCCTTCCGGTACCCGTGCCCTACCCGGAACGGGACAAGGCCTCACCAAGAGAGGGTAATGCGATCACCCGGGCCCGAGGGGTGCCGTTCCGTGCCGTGACCCGGCTGTGGTGTGCTGGAACGGCTTCGGGACGACCCGGTGACGTCCGCGCCCCGGCCGGCCCGGATCCCGTGCCCGGCCCGCCCGGTGAC
>NZ_JBEYFP010000923.1:0-2192 GCF_040634455.1 Kitasatospora sp. NPDC007106 | reverse complement strand
GCCGCGGCAGGCGGTCGGCATCGACCTGGAGGACCTGCACGAGGAGGACCCGCACCGGCGGGTACGGACCCTGACCCGCCCGGCACCGAAGGGCGACGGCACGATCCTCCACCAGCCGGCCCGCGAGGTCCGGCAGGCCATCGCCGACTACCTGCCGCACCGCATCGACGGCCAGGACCCCGCCACCGGACGACGCGTTGCGGCTGGGGTAAGATGCAGGACTCCGGAGCCTCCTCCTGGTGCTCAGCGTAGGCGCTGAGCATGCCGCAGATCGGCATGAGGATCGCGTCCCCAGCCTCGTACGCAGTGAGCATCATGTCTTCCAGCTTGACCCGTTTGCCGTCCGACTGGGCCATGACGAGAACGTTGCCCTTCTTCACGGTGGTGTAGCGAAATGCCTGACCGGTGGTGTCCAGTGCGTGTAGACGCGCGAGGCCCCGGCGTATGTCCTCACCCAGGCTCATGCCGCCCCCGAAGCGAACGAGCAGGGCAAGGCAACGATCCAGCTTCCCGGCCAGAGAGCCGATGTCGTGAGTCTTGCCCAGGTAGTCGTTGAGTTTCTCGCTCCATGCGGCATCGATGACGCCGTCGCGGCGGGCACATTCCGCCGCGTCGCGGATCGCTTCCTTGAGGGCCAGCTCGATGCCGTGGCGGAGGTTGTAGAGCGCCGGCAGTGCGAGGCTGTCGTGGTTCCGCTCGCGCTTCCAGTGCTCGACGAGCACCCTGCCCGCTTCGAGGAAGCCCCAGGCCAGAGACCAGTCGTTCCTGCCCAGGCTGCCGATCACGGCGCGCGGGTCTCCGTCTCGCGGTGTCGGCTCAAACCATATGCCCTCGGTCACCCGGCCATCATGGACGTACCTGACGGTCTGACACCAGCCGGGACCGGAGGGCTGAGAGCTACTTGTCGCTTCGCCGTAGCTACCGCGAACAGAGGGCCGAACCGGCTGGTTCACCTCAAGATCATCCCACCGCCCTTCTGGCCTCACTGCGGCCGGATCCCGAAGCCTCCCCCCGCAGGGCGGCTCCGAAGGGCCTACCTTCATCGGTCACGCAGCACCGCAACAAGCAACTCGTCCTACATCGAGCTCCTCCTCGCGTTCAGGACACACTCACAGCACTAGTGACTTCCCCGATACGATCGGCCCCGACGACTTCGCCCACGAAAGCTGAGGAGGACCCCCTGTGGAGATCACCCCGTCCGGCGTGCTCGGCATGATTCCCCGCCTCAAGCTGACGCCCTCGGCCATCGCGGTGCTCGGCATCATGTCCGAACTCCAGGCGCCCGGTGACGAGGTGAATCACAGTCAGGTCGAGATGGCGGAGGAGCTCGGCCTGCTCGAGTCCGCCGTCAGCCGGGGTATGAAGTGCCTCGTCGACCGGAACCTTGTCATCCGCAGCGGTGATGGCCGCGGCCACAGCTACCGCCTGCACCCCTTCATCGCGAAGTACGGTTCCCAGGCCGAGATGGAGGCGTCGCTGCGTGCGGCGGCCGCCCAGGTGCGCGAGGGCAAACTGCCCGACATCGCCGCCCCGCTGTACCGTAAGCAGCCGCCGCGTGCCGGCGGGCGACCCAAACTTGTCGCTGTCTGACAAGACAAAGATGCGAAGGAACGATTCGGCGGCCGCGACGTGATCGTCGCCGCCGATAGGCCCTGCAAAGGAGCCTGAAAGGTCCTTCAGTGGATGTTCCCCTCGCTCACGTGCAGGTTCGGGCGGATTGAGATCTGTCCGAAGATCCACTCATGAAGCTTTCACCCGATATGCGGCTCTGCTCAAACGTGGGCGCCGAGCCCGAGCGGAGGAGGGCGTCCCGCCCCCGTCATACTCGCTGCTGCGCCTGATTGTGGGGTTGTCCGGACTGGGCCGGTGAGGCAAGGCCCAGGCGGGAACACCGTTTGGGCGGTAGCGCCCCTCTACCGGTTTTACGAAAGTTCAGACCCGGCTTCCGGGTCACCCCCTCGGGTGACCCGGGGGAACCTGAGTGTGCAGGGAGCCGATCACCCGTCAGCAGGACACCGGCGCGCGGCCCGTATCGTGGCGCGGGGGAGTTTCGTTGGTGTGAGTAGGCGCCTCAACCAGGGCGAGCAGGGCGCTGCCGCATCTGCAGGACCGGACCGCACCCCCCACGGGCCGCATTCTGTTGGCAGCGCTGGCAGGGCGGGGGTGGTCGGGACATACACACCCGGCCACCC
>NZ_JBEYFP010000922.1:0-2193 GCF_040634455.1 Kitasatospora sp. NPDC007106 | reverse complement strand
GGTACCCCAACACGACCGGTGCCGTCAGTGCCGCGTGGTGGAGCAGCACGATGCGCAGGAACCGGTCGAGGCTGCCGGCCATCAGGGGGAACGTGTCGCCCTCACCGGTCCGGAAGCCGTGGTGCACCTCGCCGGTGCGACCGTTGAGCAGGATGGGCGCCCCCTGGAAGGTTCCGAGCCCTTCCAGGAGTTCGGGGTCGCCGTCAGCGGGTCGCAGCGCCTGCGATGCGATGTCTGTCGTTCGGAGCCCCGCGAGGCCGTCGGTGAGGAGCCAGCCGCCCTCTGCCATGAACCGCCGGGTGCCGTCGTCCCGAATGGCCGCAGGAATCCGCTCCTCCGCGAGCGGGTGGCACGCTCCCGGCCCGAACGCCCAGTCCTGCTCCAGGGCTTCACGGCTCACCGCCCCGGTCAACGGGAGGGCGGGCTCCGGCCAAGCCGCCCGGCCGGCCACGCCGTACCCGGGGTTCGAGTGCGGTACGGACGGGAGCCGGGCCATCCGCTCCTCGTCCACCAGCGCACCGAACAGACCGCACCGACCGGAGAACACCCACAACGTGCCCCCCGGCGTGCCGGACGGCGCACACTGCACGGCCTCGTCCACCGCACCGGGCACCCACGGCAACCGCCGCGCCAACTCCGCGCGCTCCGACGCGTCGAAGGACGACCACGCCCCGTTCACCCGCCGCACCGCGCGGCCGGTCCCGTCGTCCTCCTCGACCTCCTCCAGCAGGTCCTCACCCGGACCGCCGAGGAACTCCCCCGTCCCCACGTCCCACAGCCACTCGTGCTCGACGTCCCAGTCGTCCTCGTCCTCCCGGCGGATCGCGAAGGCGACACCGCCCTCCTCCCGCTCCACCAGGTGCACCTCGTCGGCGAGGGGAATCGGATCGGCCAGCGGCGCGAGCCCGCTCGGCCACTGCCACCGCGACCACACCGTCCGCCACGGAAGGCTCGCCCGCGCCGCCACTCGGTCCGCGGCCTCGTCCTGTCCCCGGCTCACCAGCGCGTGGTGGACCCAGGCCAGCCACTCCTCATGGCTCGCCGGCGCAGCCAGTCCCTCCTGCAGCAGGCACTGCAGGTCACCGGCGATCCCGCCGAGCGGCACGCCCTCCGGGTACGCCAACGCCAGGCCCAGGCCCAGCCCGTACCACCCCGACTCCACCAGGAAATCCGGATCGGAGAGCCACTCCCCCAACTCCCCCGCCAACGCCGCATGCACCGGCCGTGCCGCATGCACGTACCCGGCCGCAGCCGGCTCCTCCCGCAGCCCCAGCACGGCCCGGTGCACCGCGCGCTGCTGGTCCGCGGTAATCGGCAAGTGCTCCCGTACGGCCCGGTGTTCCCCCACCCCGATGAACCCCACGCCGTCGGAGCCGAGCACCAACAGGTGATGCTGCTCGGCGAATTCCTCCAAAGCCGCAGCCGCCACCGGCACGCCGCCCAACGCCTCGACGAACGCCCGCCACACCGCCACCGGCGCACGGAACGTCTCCGATGCAGCTGCAGCCCGCAACCAGCACGTCTGCTGACCGGAGAGATCAGCCAACCGGATCGGCCGGGCGGGCGCAGCGGAAGCGGCTTCCCCGACCACCACCGGCACGCCCAGCTGCTCACGTGCATGGTGCCGGGCCCACAGCCGGACCCTCGCCGGCTCCTCCGCCGACGCCACCAACGGGCCCGCGGCGCCGACCCGGTCGAGCACCAACTGCTTTGCCACACCGGCCTCTCCCACCGACCGCATCGCCTCGGCGACCACCACCTCCAGGCTCAACCCCGCGCAGTCGATCCGCACGATCCCCTCCACGGCTCCTCTTCCCCTCGACATCATCACCACGGCCGCTCGGCAGTTCATGATCTCCTGCCGCCGGCCGGCCGGTAGCCGCACCTCCGCCAGGCCGAGGGCAAGGAGAACCCGTCATCCGGCTCCAAGTCGACGGACCTCAGGCCGGAGTATGCGCCGTGCGCCATCCGAAGCTCCGCGCCTCACGTGGGGATCTCGCCGATCCGCGTAAGGCGGATCGGGTGGTGCGGGAGGCAGAACAGCTGCAACCGCCGGCTCACGTGCGTTCGCTGTGACAGTCGCGCGTCGGGGCCCCGATCAGCTCACTGCCGGGCGGTGGGGGCTCTATTCGGGAGCCTCCTGCCACAGGTCGAGCAGGGTCGGCGCGAAGTACTTCTGCTCCCAGAACCCGG
>NZ_JBEYFP010000921.1:0-2196 GCF_040634455.1 Kitasatospora sp. NPDC007106 | reverse complement strand
GGTCGTGGGCCGGCCGGCTGCGGACCCTGCCGGCCCGCGCCTGGCGCGGCCGCGCGGACGACCCGCGCTGGGTCCGGCCGGCGTTCCTGGCGCTGCTCGCCGCGACCGCCGCCCTCTACTTCTGGAACCTGACCGCCTCCGGGTGGGCGAACTCCTTCTACTCGGCCGCCGTCCAGGCCGGCTCGCAGAGCTGGAAGGCCTTCTTCTACGGCTCGTCCGACGCGGCGAACTTCATCACCGTCGACAAGCCGCCGATGTCGCTGTGGCCGATGGCCCTCTCGGTGCGGCTGTTCGGCCTGAGCTCCGGCAGCATCCTCGCACCGCAGGTGCTGATGGCCGTGGCGACCGTCGCCACCGTGTACGCCACCGTGCGCCGCCGCTTCTCCCCGGTCGGCGGCCTGGTCGCGGGCGCCGCACTGGCGCTCACCCCGGTCGCGGCCCTGATGTTCCGGTTCAACAACCCGGACGCGCTGCTGGTGCTGCTGCTCACCCTGGCCGCGTACGGCGTCGTCCGGGCGACCGAGACGGCGAGCACCCGCTGGCTGGTGTTCGCCGGCGTGATGTTCGGCTTCGGCTTCCTCACCAAGACCCTGCAGGCCTTCCTGGTGCTGCCGGCCTTCGCGCTGGTCTACCTGGTCACCGCCCCCACCGGGCTCGGCCGCCGGTTCCGGCAGCTGCTGTGGGCCGGCCTCGCCATGGTCGTCGCCGCCGGCTGGTGGGTCGCGATCGTCGAACTCGTCCCCGCCTCCGCCCGCCCCTACATCGGCGGCTCCCAGGACAACGACTTCCTCTCGGTGACCTTCGGCTACAACGGCTTCGGACGGATCACCGGCAACGAGACCGGCAGCGTCGGCGGCGGTGGCCGCGGCGGCGCCGGCGCCGGCGGCGGCATGTGGGGCGAGACCGGCATCACCCGGCTCTTCGACGGCGACATCGGCGGACAGATCGCCTGGCTGATGCCCGCCGCCCTGATCCTGCTGGTGGTCGGCCTCTGGGCGACCCGCCGCCACCCGCGCACCGACAGCGCCCGGACCGCCTTCCTGGTCTGGGGCGGCTGGCTGGTCTGCACCGCGCTGACCTTCAGCTTCATGTCCGGCATCTTCCACCAGTACTACACGGTGGCCCTCGTCCCCGCGGTCGCCGCCCTCGTCGGCATGGGCGCGGACGGCCTCTGGCGGGCCCGGCACCGGCTGCCGTACGCCGCCCTGCTCGGCGGCACCGTCGCCGTCACCGCGGTCTGGGCGTACGTGCTGCTCGGGCGCAGCGCCGACTTCGTGCCGTGGCTGCGGTGGGCCGTGCTGATCGGCGGCCTCGCCGCCGCGGTCGCACTGCCGCTCGCCGGACGGCTGAGCGGGGCGGTCGGGGCACGGCTGGCCACGGTCGCCGGGATCGCGGCGCTGGCCGCGGCCCTCGGCGGGCCGACCGCCTACGCCCTGCAGACCGTCTCCACCGGGCACAGCGGCTCCATCGTGACGGCCGGCCCGCAGGTCCAGGGCGGCGGCTTCGGCGGCCCCGGCGGCGGCGGCCGGTTCCGGGCGGGCGGCGGCATGGGCTTCCCTCCGGGCATGCAGGGCGGTCAGACCGGTCAGACCGGTCAGGCCCAGGGTCAGGGCGGATTCCCCGGCATGAACGGGCAGGGATTCCCGGGGACGACCGGCCAGAACGGCCAGAACGCCTTCCCGGGCATGAACGGGCAGGGCTTCCCCGGCACCGGGACGGGCGGCGACAGCCGGACCGGACGCGGCGCGGGCGGGCCGGGTGGCATGGGCGGACTGCTCAACGGCGCCCAGGTCAGCAGCGAGCTCTCCGCCCTGCTCAAGCAGGACGCCGACAAGTACACCTGGGTGGCGGCCGCCGTCGGCTCGCAGAACCAGGCCAGCTACCAGCTCGCCACCGGTGAGCCCGTGATGGCCCTGGGCGGCTTCAACGGCACCGACCCCTCGCTGACCCTGGCCCAGTTCCAGCAGTACGTGAAGGAGGGCAAGGTGCACTGGTTCATCGGCGGCGGAGGCTTCGGCGGCGGGGGCGGCATGGGCGGCTCCTCCGAGTCCTCCCAGATCGCCACCTGGGTCTCGGAGAACTTCACCGCCAAGACCGTCGGCAGCACCACCGTCTACGACCTGACGGCGACCGAGTAGGAGGACTCGCCAGTAAGGCGAACCCCAGGGGGCGCGGGGAACTGCGCGGGACGGGAGG
>NZ_JBEYFP010000920.1:0-2198 GCF_040634455.1 Kitasatospora sp. NPDC007106 | reverse complement strand
GCCGGCGCCGTGCTGCTGCGCCGCCGCCGCGCCGGGCACTGAGCGGCGTACGGCGGGCCCCGGCGGGGCCGCAGCCGTCCGCTTCCGCAGGTCACCGGCGTGCGAAAGCGGGGCAGAGGCGACAAGTCGCCTCATCGACCTGTCGACTCCTGGCCACGGACGACGGGTTGTGCCGTCCCCGCCGGTGCAGGTCACCATGAAGACATGGACATCGACACGGTCGTCCGCACCCGCCGGGCCCTGCACGCCGTCGCCGAGACGGTGCTCGCCGGGCCCCAGTACCGGGCGAGCGGCACCATCCGGCTGCGGGCCTACCCGGGCGGTTTCGCCACCACGGCCGAACCCTTCCTGCAGGTCATCGGCGACGAGCTGATGGCCCCGGGACACCGCCTCACCCTGCGGCGCACCAGCTGCGCGGCGCTCGCGACGGCCCTCGGCCTCGAACCCGGCCCGCCCGAGGGCCTGTACCACGACGGCTCCGGCGCCGCCTCCGACGACCCGGTCGACGCCGACCCGCAGGCCGCCCAGTGGATCGCCCACTGCTTCGGCGCCGCCGACACCGCCCTGCGCCGCCTCGCCCCGGACACGGAACCGGTGCTCTGGCCCGAGCACTTCGACCTCGGCATCACCCTCGACGCGGTCAACTACGGCGTCTCCGCCGGCGACTCCTACCAGCCCGAGCCGTACGCCTACGTCGGCCCGCACACCCCGCGCACCGGCGGGTTCTGGAACGCCCCGTTCGGCGCCGCCCGCACCGTCCGCGAACTCGGCGGCGCCGACGCCCTCACCCGCTACTTCGACGAGGGCCGCCGGCTCGCCGCCGGCTGAGCCGCGGCGCCGTCCCCACCCGCCCGGGCCCGCTTGCGGTACCCGTCCAGCACGTCCTGCCGCAGCAGCGCCCCGAAGCCCGCCGCCTCCAGCCGCAGGCCCAACTGCGCCTCGGTGGCGTTCAGCGCGGCCGCCGCCGAGCCCAGGTGCCAGTCGTGCGCGGCGAGCGTGTCCAGCAGGAACCCCCGGCGCACCTGCGCCTCCGACAGCCGGAAGGTCTTCAGGTAGGCGATCCGGCCGTCCCCGTCGGTGATCGTCTCGCCGATGTGGTTCTCCGCGCCCGGCCGGAACTCCGGCAGGAACCGGCCGAGGGTGAACCGGCCCGCCCGGTACACCGGCCGGGACCGGACGGGGGCCGCCAGCAGGCCCGCCGCCATCGTGCCGTCGTGGAACTCCGCCCAGGCCCGCTCCTGCCCGTCCGCGGCCGCCCGCAGGTCGGCCAGCGAGCGGATGCCCGGGCCCGGGATGCTCGCCCGGAACTCCGGCACCGGCGCCGACAGCAGTGCGTAGTGGTGGATCAGCTCGCCGAACAGGTCGTGCACCAGCGTCGCGTGCAACGCCCGGTAGTCCTCCGGATGCGGCACCGCGAACGCCGCCGCCAGGGCGTCCGCGACGTACACCAGCACCCCGCACTGCCCGTGGTGGATCTCGAACACCCGCAGCGCGTCGGCCAGCCCGCGCACCTCGGCACCCCGGTACGCCTCCTCGGCGCGCGGCGACAGCCCCGCGCGCACCGCCCGCTGCGACCACTCCGCCCAGAGCACCGTCGGCCCGCCGAAGTGCAGCGCGAGGTAGCCCTCCAGCGCCAGGTGCAGCGGCAGGAAACGCAGCCGGTTCGAGCCCTCCCGGCGGGCCAGCCGGTGGTGCGGACGCACCGGTACGCGCTCCGGCACCCGCTCGCCGAGCGAGGTGCCGTAGGCGGCGGCGGAGCCGTCGTCCGTCCAGTCCGCGACGAAGCCGTGCGGCACGTAGGACAGGTAGGTGGTGCGGCGGTCGAGCGCGACCGGGGCGTACGCGTCCCCGTACACCCGCCGGTGCAGCCGCAGGTCGGTGATCGGCGCCGCGCGCAGCAGCGGCACCAGGCGCACCCCGCCCCACACCTGGGCCGGCCCGGTGGCCAGGCCCGTCAGGTCGAGCCCGCTCACTCGTCCGCCTCCCCGTCGTGTTCCCCGTCGGTGTCCGACCTGCGGGTGTCCGACCTGCCGGTGTCCGGTCCACCGCCGGTGTGCTCCCCGGCGGCCAGGAACGCCGCCGTCCGCTCGGCCAGGTGCGCGGTCAGCTCGGGCAGTCCGCTGGTCCCGAGCTGCCCGCGGCCCGCCAGACCGCCGTCCTGATCGGCGAACTCCCGGACCACGGCGACGTGCTGCTGG
>NZ_JBEYFP010000919.1:0-2200 GCF_040634455.1 Kitasatospora sp. NPDC007106 | reverse complement strand
GCCGGCGGGTTGGGCAGCCTGCCGAACCCGGCTGCTCTCGGCGCCGCCCTGCAACTGCGGCAGCTCGACCGGCACGGCAGCACCGGCCTCGGCCCGCTCGGCCCGGACGCGCCCGAGTGGAACGGCGAAGACGGCGCGATCGGATACCTGCGCCAGGAGTACCTGGCGTGGCGTGGCGGACAGTCGTCGGACCTGACCGAGGTACGTGCGGCGATGCGCGCCGTGTCCGAGGCCGCAGACGACAACGTGCGCCCCGGGCAGACCGCCGGCAGCGGCGAGCCCGGGCCGCACGAGCTGCTCCTCGACCTTGCCCGGCGCCGGGTCGCCGCCTACGCGAAGGCGGTGGACCACGGGATCGACGCAGTCGCCGACCAGCAGCGTGCCGAGCAGGAACTGCTGGAACTGGAGGCCGCCGGCGTACAGGGGTGACCGTGCCCGCCCCGTCGCGCCCCTCCGCTGTCAGGACCGGCCGCGTGCAGGTTGGCCCTGGCCGGCCACGCCGGGGCTGTGCAGGACGGGTGGGTCAGTTGTGGGCGCACCTCTGGAGGCGCCGGCGAGGCGCAGGCGTCATACGCGTCTGATCGCGACCGCAACGGAGTTGGTGGGGGAGTGCACGCAGGCGGCCGCGGCCGTGTACGGGCCGATCGCGGACGCCCCACCGGAGCAGGAGAGGGGCTGGGGTGCCGCTCAGCGGGGGAGGGCCGTCAGGGTGAGGGCGGTGCGGCTGTCCCGGTAGACCGGGTCGCCGCTGTAGGCGGCGGTGATCACGTGCGTGCCGGTGGGCCGCCAGGGGAACGGTGCCCAGGACCGTGTGGGTGGTGGGTGTCGGTGAACGTCACGGTCCGACCCCAGGAAGGTCACCCGTAGTCGCAGGCATCGGCCGGGAGGCCGAGCGTGATGCGGCGGCGTGGGTGGTCCACGGCGAGCACGGTGACGCGGACCGGGTCGCCGACCACCGGTGCCGGGCCGTCGGACCAGGGGCCGTGGACCAACCCCTCGACGCCCGGTGCCACCCGGACGAAGGTGCCGAACGGGACCAGTCTGACGACCGTTCCGGGGAGCTCGGCGCCGGGGCGGAGGCGGTCGGCGAACAGGCGCCACGGGTCGGGCTGCAGGGCCTTGACGGACAGTCCGACGCGCTCCCATGCCCAGTCGATGTCGAGGACCTGCGCCCTGATCCGGCGGCCCGGTGGGGCCACCTCGTCCAGTGAGTCGAAGTGCGTCCAGGACATCTCAGGGATCCGCAGGAAGCCGACGCTCCGCCCCGACGGGTGGTCGAGGTCCACGTGCACGCCGACGTCGTCCAGGTCGCTGGCCACGGTGCCGGTCACCACGTCGCCGATCCGCAGGCCGGCGAGCAGGGCGCGCCGTCCGGTGGCCGGGGTGGGGTCGGTCCGCCACCGGGCCCGGACGATCCCGTCGGCGTCGGGCAGCACCGCCGCGAGCAGCGGCCGCCGATGGGCCGGCTGGAGCGGGACGAGGCCCGCCCGCCGTCCCGGACCGGTGGGGACGGCAGGGTGCGGGCCGTCGGCCCGGCCCATCCAGGGTTCGGCGACGTGCTCCGCAGGGAAGGTCCCGTCGGCCTCCTGACGGACGAGCAGGTGAGGGTGTCTGCCGGCGCGGATCTCGGCGCGGACGGCCTCGATGTCCTCGGTCAGGTCCGGCCACACGGCCAGCCGTGCCCGCGGCACGAGGCGTCGGCGGACGGCGGTCACTGCGGCCTCGGTCGCCAGCCGGTGCCAGCGGCGGCCGTGGGCCGCGTACTCCTCCTCCAGCAGGACCGCCCCGCGTTCGGCGACCAGGCAGTGCACAGCGGTCCAGAACACCCCGTCGGCGGGCGGCCGCACGTCCGTCTCGTCGAGGGCGGGGTCGTAGGGGGAACGCCCGACCTTCTCCGCGAACAACCCCAGGCTCCGAGCCCCGGTCAGCGCCGCCCGGAGTGGGCCCTCGCCGCCGTCGAAGCCGACGAACAGGTCGTCGCGGTGACCGGGGTGGAGGAAGAACCGGCGGCCGGCCCGCAGCCTGCACCAGGCGCCCTCCCGCTGGAGAACCGCTCGCAGCAGTGTCAGACCGGCAGCCGCCGGCAGGGTGGCGCCGTCGTGGAAACCGGTGGGGTCGCCGGGGAACACTCCGGCCGGGCCGTCCGGCCCGCCGGAGCCCCGGGTGGAGAAGGAGAAGAAGCCCTTCACCATCGGACTGC
>NZ_JBEYFP010000918.1:0-2205 GCF_040634455.1 Kitasatospora sp. NPDC007106 | reverse complement strand
GGCGGTGCCGCCGCGGCCGTCGGGGGCGGCGGTGATCCGGGCGGTGGCGTCGACGGCGGCCGGGTGCGGGACGGTGGTGTGCCCGGCGGCCGGGTGCCGGGCGCCGGTGACGGTCACCGTTCGGCGAGCCGGGCGCGGACCCAGGCGGCGACCGGGGCGATGCCGTCCGGGGTGGTGAGGGCGGTGAAGACGGTGGGCAGGCCGCCGCGCTGGGCCTCGGCGTCGCGGGCCATCACCGCGAGGTCGGCGCCGACCAGCGGGGCGAGGTCGGTCTTGTTGACGACGAGCAGGTCGGAGGTGGAGACGCCGGGGCCGCCCTTGCGGGGGATCTTGTCGCCGCCGGAGACGTCGATGACGAAGATCTGGTGGTCGACCAGGCCCCGGCTGAAGGTGGCGGTGAGGTTGTCGCCGCCGGACTCGACGAGCACCAGGTCGAGCGGGCCGACGGTCTCCTCCAGTTCCTCGACGGCCTCCAGGTTGGCGGAGATGTCGTCGCGGATCGCGGTGTGCGGGCAGCAGCCGGTCTCGACGGCGGCGATCCGCTCGGGCGGCAGGACGGCGTTGCGCAGCAGGAACTCGGCGTCCTCGGTGGTGTAGATGTCGTTGGTGACGACGGCGAGCGAGATCTCGTCGCGCAGCTCCCGGCAGAGCGCGGCGACGGTGGCGGTCTTGCCGGAGCCGACCGGGCCGCCGAGGCCGATCCGCAGGGCGCGGCGGGTGCGGGTGCGGGTCTGCTCGGTCCAGGTGTGGCGGGCGGGGGCGTCGTGGGGGTCGACGTGGTCACGATGCAAAGAGGCGGACCTTCCAGGAGCGGTGCTGTTCGGCGTGGACGTCGAGCAGCGGGGCGGAGGCGGCGGGCAGGGTGCCGCGGGCGGCGGCGGCCGTGGCACCGGCGGCCACGGTGTCGAGGTCGGGGGCGAGCCGGGCCAGCACGGCGGCGACCTGGTAGGGGTCGAGGCCGAGCAGCCGGACGCAGGCGGTGGCGGGGCCGTTGACGCTCTCGTACGCGGCGAGGGCGGCGGCGTCCGCGGGGGTGAGCCCGGCGGCGCGGGCGGTGGTGCCGAGCGCGACGGGGTGGTGGGGGCCGCGGGGGTGGGTGCTGTGCAGCAGGTCGAGGGCGGGGTGCGGCCAGGCGGCACGGGCGGCGCGCAGCAGTTGGCGGCCGAGGCGGCGGCTGGTGTCGCGCAGGGCGGGCGAGGGGGTGCGGGCCTCGGCGGCGGCGTCGAGGGCGGCGGGGTCGGCGTCCTCGGCGGCGGCCGCCGCGGCGAGGGCGGCGGCGGTCAGGCCGGTGGTGTGCAGGCGTCCGGTGAGGAAGGCGGCGAGGGTGTCGGCGTCGTGGATCCGGCCGGCCCGGACGGCGGCCTCGGCGCCACCGGAGTGGGCGTGGCCGCCGGCCGGGAAGCGGCCGTCGGCGAGGAGCAGCAGGGCGGCGTGCACCTGGGCCTCCTCAGAAGAGGAAGTACCGCTGGGCGAGCGGGAGTTCGGTGGCGGGGGCGGGGGTGACGGTCTCGCCGTCGATGGTGACGGTGAAGGTGTCGGGGTCGACCCGGACGTCGGGGCGGGCGGTGTTGTTCACCATGTCGTCCTTGGTGACGCCGCGGGTGGACCGGATGGCGGTGAACTGCTTGCGCACGCCCAGCTGTTCGCCGAGCCGTTCGGGCAGCCGGTCGTCGATCGCGGCCTGCGCGGTGAAGTTGAGGGAGTTGGCGGCGGGGGCTCGGCCGGTGGCGCCGAACTGCGGCCGGGGCAGCACGGGTTGCGGGGTGGGGATGGAGGCGTTGGCGTCGCCCATCTGCGCCCAGGCGATCTGGCCGCCCTTGATCACCAGGTCGGGTTTGACGCCGAAGAAGGCCGGGGTCCAGAGCACCAGGTCGGCGAGCTTGCCGGGTTCGACGGAGCCGATCTCGTGGTCGACGCCCTGGGCGGCGGCCGGGTTGACGGTGTACTTGGCGACGTAGCGGCGGGCCCGGTGGTTGTCGGCGCGGCCGTCGCCGGGCAGGGCGCCGCGGCGGACCTTCATGACGTGCGCGGTCTGCCAGGTGCGCAGCACGACCTCGCCGATCCGGCCCATCGCCTGGGAGTCGGAGCTGATGATCGAGATGGCGCCGAGGTCGTGCAGGACGTCCTCGGCGGCGATGGTGGACGGGCGGATCCGGGACTCGGCGAAGGCCAGGTCCTCGGGGACGTGCGGGCTGAGGTGATGGC
>NZ_JBEYFP010000917.1:0-2206 GCF_040634455.1 Kitasatospora sp. NPDC007106 | reverse complement strand
CACGACGACGGCGGCGAACAGGTTGACCGCGACGACGGCGTTGATGTCCTGTTCGTTGACGGCCTGGATGAACCATTCGCCCATGCCGTGCCAGCCGAAGATGGTCTCGGTGAAGGCGGCTCCGGTGAAGATGCCGAGGAAGCTGTAGGCGAACATCGTCGACATCGGGATGACGGCGGTGCGCAGGCCGTGCTTGAGCAGGGCGCGGTTGCGGGTGAGCCCCTTGGCCTCGGCGGTGCGCAGGTAGTCGGAGCCGAGCACGTCGAGCATGGTGGAGCGCTGGTAGCGGCTGTAGACGGCGAGGCCGCCGAGGGCGAGCGAGAGCGTGGGCAGCAGCAGGTGCAGGCCCCAGTCGGCGAGGTGGGCGCCGAGTCCGCCGGCGAGGTTGGGCGTCTCGTAGCCGGTGAAGGGGACCACCTCGTGGCCGGCGGCGTCCTTGGCGGCGATGGCGCCGTTCTTGAGGAGCAGCGCGACGAGGAAGACCGGGGTCGAGAGCAGCACGAAGGAGAGCAGCGTGAGCGCCCGGTCGGAGAGCCGGTACTGGCGGACGGCGCTCCAGGCGCCGCCGGCGACGCCGAGCAGCATGCCGAGCAGGCTGCCGATCAGCAGGAGGCGCAGCGAGACCCAGATCCGGCGGCCGAACTCCTCGTTGACCGGGGTGTTGTGGATGGTGCGGCCGAGGTCGGCGCGGAGCAGCAGGCCGTCGGCCCAGGTGGCGAAGCGTTCGACGACCGGGGTGCGGTCGTTGATGTTGAGCGCGGTGAGCTGGCGGTCGACGGCGGCCGCGGAGGGTCTGGGCTGCTTGGCCTCGAAGTAGGCGCGGGGGCCGAGGGCGGCGCAGGAGAGGGCGTAGGCGAGGAAGACGGCGGCGACCAGGAGGACGGCGTAGTAGCCGAGCCGTTTCGCGAGGTAGCGGGTCACGGCGTACCGCCGGTGCGGTTCGCACACCTGGAGAACATGGTCGTTCGCCTTCGTTCGGAGGGTTTTTGACGCAGTTTCGCGCAGCAGTTGTACGGCACCCCGGACGGTCCGTCCAGGGCCTGCTGCACGGCGCGGTCCGGCCGGGTCGGCGAACGCGCTGGTCACAGTCGATCAGACGGGTGCGGACAGCATGTTGCCACCGGATTGCGCCCCGTTTCGTTTCGATCAGTTCTGCGCATGACCCCCTGTCGTCGGAGCTGATGGGCTGTTACGTTCTGCCTGCCGGCACCGACTTGGCTGCCCACGTTCAAGTGCCGCCACACCTGGCGGCCGCCCACGACTCTTCGAGACCCCCGAGGACTTCCCGATGGACGCATCGCTCGCCACCCGCAGACTCGGCCGGGCCGCCGCCGCGGCACTCGCCGTGGCGCTGGCCGCCACGGCCTGCAGCAGCCAGGCCGACGGCACGGCGGACGACGCGGCCAAGACGGTGGTGCCGACGGTGGGCGCCGAGGACAACAACCCGCAGCCGCTGGACCGGATCAAGGACGGCGGCGAGCTGCGCGAGCCGCTCCAGCAGTGGATCACCCAGTGGAACCCGTACCAGGTCGACGGCACCTACGGCGACGCGGTCGAGATCATGGGCTACCTGGAGGCGAAGCTCTTCCGCTCGGACGCCAAGGGCGTCTACCAGCCGGTGCCCGAGTACCTGGTGTCGGCCGAGGTCACCTCCACCTCGCCGCAGGTGGTGACCTACCGGCTCAACCCGAAGGCGGCCTGGTCGGACGGGAAGCCGATCGGCTACCAGGACTTCAAGGCCGTCTGGCAGGCCTCCAACGGCAAGGACCCGGCCTACAACCTCGCCGACTCCTCCGGCTACGAGCAGATATCCGCCGTCGAGCAGGGGGCCTCCCCCGGCGAGGTCAAGGTCACCTTCGCCCAGCCGTACGCCGACTGGCAGAGCCTGTTCAACCCGCTGCTGCCGGCGGCGGGGATCTCCACGCCGAAGGAGTTCAACGAGGGCTGGATCGAGAAGGTCCCGGTCTACGGCGGCCCGTTCGTGCTGCAGAACGCCGACAAGACCGCGCAGACCATCACCCTGGCGCCCAACCCGAAGTGGTGGGGGCCGAAGCCCAAGCTGGACCGGATCACCTACCGGGTGATGGACTCCGCCGCCATCACCCAGGCCTTCCTCAACAACGAGGTGGACTACGCCTCGGCCGGCACCGCCACCGCGTACGGCCAGCTCAAGGACGCCAAGGACGCGGCGATCCGCACCGGCACG
>NZ_JBEYFP010000916.1:0-2206 GCF_040634455.1 Kitasatospora sp. NPDC007106 | reverse complement strand
CGGGGCCGTCCGCCGCCGCGTCCTCCCGGAGGGTGTCCGATGTCCGGTCCGCAGATCGCCCTGCTCGGCGCCGTCGCGGGTGTCACCGTCTTCCTGGGACTGCCGGTGGCCCGCCTGCGCCGGCCCGCGCCACGTCTGCGCGCCGCGCTGAACGCCGTCGCGATCGGTGTCCTGCTGTTCCTGCTCTGGGACATCCTCGGCGCGGCCTGGGAGCCCACCGACGAGGCGCTGTCCGCGCACCACTGGGGGACGGCGGCACGGAACGGCCTGGTGCTGGCCGCGGGGCTGACGGTCGGCCTGCTGGGGCTCGTCCGCTACGAACGGTGGGCGGCCCGCCGGAACGCGGCGGCCCCGCCCCGCTCCCCCGGCCCCGGTGCCGCGGCGGCCACCGAACCGGCCGTCGGCGCCCGCTCGCACGCCGCCGGCCTCGCCCTGATGATCGCCACCGGGATCGGCCTGCACAACTTCGCGGAGGGCCTCGCCATCGGCAACTCGGCCGCGCAGGGCGACATCTCGCTCGCCGTCCTGCTGGTGATCGGCTTCGGCCTGCACAACGCGACGGAGGGGTTCGGGATCGTCGCGCCGCTGGCGGCCGCGGGCGAACGGCCGTCCTGGGGCAGCCTGGCGGTGCTCGGGGTGATCGGCGGCGGTCCGACCTTCGTCGGCACCCTGATCGGCCAACGGGTGGTCGACGAGACGGTCGGCGTCGCCTTCCTCGGCCTGGCCGCCGGCTCGATCCTCTACGTGGTGATCGAGCTGCTGGCCGTCGCCCGGCGGGCCGGTACGAAGGAGCTGACCGCCTGGATGATCCTGCTCGGGCTGCTGCTCGGCTTCGGCACCGACGCGGTGCTCGTCGCCGCCGGCGTCTGAGAAGGGTTCGCACGGCCCCGGGGCGGGCCCGTTCGGCAGCCGTACACCGAGGTCGTCTATTGTGCGGCGCGGTCCGACCAGTCCCCGGGGGAGAGAACGATGAGCATGTCGACCGCACCGGCCGGGCCGGCCGGGCTCCAACGACACCTGGGCCTGTTCGACGCCGTGGTGATCGGCCTCGGGTCGATGATCGGCGCCGGCGTCTTCGCCGCGCTCGCCCCGGCGGCCGCGGCCGCCGGCTCCTGGCTGCTGCCCGGCCTCGCCCTCGCCGGGGCGGTGGCGTACTGCAACGCCACCTCCTCCGCCCGCCTGGCCGCCCGTTACCCGGCCTCGGGCGGCACCTATGTGTACGGCCGCGAGCGGCTCGGGCCGTTCTGGGGGTACCTGGCCGGCTGGGCGTTCGTGGTCGGCAAGACCGCGTCCTGCGCGGCGATGGCGCTGACGGCGGGTGCCTACCTGTGGCCCGCGCAGGCGCACGCCGTGGCGGTGGCGGCCGTGGTGGCGCTGACCGCGGTGAACTACGTCGGGGTGCAGAAGGCCGCCCGGCTGACCCGGGCGATCGTCGCCGTCGTGCTGGCGGTGCTGGCCGCGGTGGTGACGGCCTGCCTGTCCGGCGGCACCGCCGATCCCGCCCACTGGGCGGTCGGCGCGGACGCCGGGCCGCACGGCGTGCTGCAGGCGGCGGGCCTGCTGTTCTTCGCCTTCGCCGGCTACGCGCGGATCGCCACCCTCGGCGAGGAGGTGCGCGACCCCGCCCGGACCATCCCCCGGGCCGTCACCCTCGCCCTGGCGGTCACGCTCGTCGTCTACACCCTGGTCGCCCTGGCCGCCCTGGCGGTGCTCGGCCCGGACGCTCTCGCCGCCGCCACCGCCCCGCTCGCGGACGCCGTCCGGGCGGCGGGCGCCCCCGGACTCGTCCCGGTCGTCCGGGCGGGTGCGGCCGTCGCCGCGCTCGGCTCCCTGCTGGCCCTGATCCTCGGCGTCTCCCGCACCACCCTCGCGATGGCCCGCGACCGGCACCTGCCGCACGCACTGGCCGCCGTCCACCCGCGCTTCCACGTCCCACACCGCGCCGAACTCGCCGTGGGCACGGTGGTCGCCGTCCTCGCCGCCACGGCGGACATCCGCGGCGCGATCGGCTTCTCCTCCTTCGGCGTGCTCGTCTACTACGCCATCGCCAACGCCTCCGCACTCACCCTCGCCCCGGCCGAGGGCCGCCCGCCGCGCGCCGTCCCGCTGGTCGGCGCCGCCGGCTGCCTGGTCCTGGCCTTCGCCCTGCCGGCCGCCTCGGTCCTGCAGGGCGCCGCGGTGCTCGCCGCCGGCGCCGCCGCCTTCG
>NZ_JBEYFP010000915.1:0-2219 GCF_040634455.1 Kitasatospora sp. NPDC007106 | reverse complement strand
GCTGGTCGCCGGCGCCGGCGACCAGCAGCCGGAAGCCGGGCAGCCGCTCGGCGACGGCCTCGGCGGCCGCGACGAGGAAGGGGATGCGCTTGCTGGAGCTCAGCGCGCCGACGAACAGCCCGGTGCGGCCCGGGGTGAGGCCGTGTTCGGCGCGCAGCGCGGCCAGCTGGTCCTCCGTCACCCGGCGGTAGGCCTCGCCGAGCGCCGTGGTGTCGACGGCGTTCTGCACCACCGTCACCCGCTGCCGGGGGAAGCCGTGGTCGGTCACCGCGCGGGAGCCGCCGTCGGTGTAGGAGAAGAACCAGCGGGCCCGCCGGGTGAGGGCGAACTTCAGCGACTGCTCCAGCCGTGACTGCGGGCCGGTGTAGGTGCGGCCGTGGTCCCACATGGCGACGGCCGGCCCGCAGCCGGTCAGCTGCCGCAGCAGCAGCGGGTACAGCTCCAGGTTGCGCAGCGACTGGTCCACCACCAGCACGTCGGAGGTACGGGCCAGGGAACCGAGGCGCTTGTGGACCAGCGGGCGGCCCGCGACCCACAGGCTGGACTGCCGCAGCCGCACCGCGCCGGCCATGTCGACGACGTCGCGGCGTGCGCGCTGGTCCCGGCTGTAGGGCTGCCCGTGCGCGACGACCAGGGACACTCCACGCGTGTCGAGGTCCGCTTCGAGCTGCCGGTAGAAGGAGCGGCGGAACTCGGAGAGGAACGGCACGACCAGCGCAACCCGTGGGCGGCCGGCCGGGTGGCGTGTCGCCGGAGACTTTCTTTCCATAATGGATAAATTGCCACAAAGTTGCCGCAACGGGACGTCAGAGGCCCGTCACTCGCACGGGAAAGACACATTAGGAGCAGTCATGCAGCACACGGCGCTGACCCGGCGGATCGCTGCCAGTCCGCTGGCCCCGTTGGCCACCTTCCCGATCCGGCTGGCGGCCGCCGCCCGCCACAACGCCCACACCGTGAAGCAGACCGCGTCCTGGCTCGTCCGCTCGCGCGAGCACGTGCACTACACCTACGACCTCGAACCCCTCAACCTGGAGCACCTGTCCTGGTTCGTCGCCACGGCGACCGGCACCCCGGTGGACGAGATCCGCGGCTACCTGGCCGAGGTGCAGCAGGACGAGCAGCTGCGCCGCCTCGTCGCCGCCGGCCTGGCGAGGAGCGAGCGGAACGCCACCACCGATCCGGTGGTCCGCTACGGCCGCCGGATCGGCTGGTACGCCTTCGTCCGGGCGCTGCGTCCCGGGTTCGTGGTCGAGACCGGTACCAACCGGGGGCTGGGCAGCGCGGTGATCGCGGCCGCGCTGCTCAGGAACGGCGGCGGCCGGCTGGCCACCGTGGACATCGACGACCGGGCCGGCGAGCTGATCGTGCCCCCGTACGACGGGGTGGTCGACCACGTGATCGGCGACTCGCTGGAGTTCCTCGCCGGTCCGGTCGCCCGGCAGCAGCCGATCGACCTGCTGTTCGTCGACACCGGCTGGACACCGGAGCACGAGCGGGCCGAACTCGCCGCCGCGACGCCGCTGCTGTCCCCCCGGGCCGTGGTGCTGGCGACGAAGACGTACTGCTGGAGCGAGCTGCCCCGCTGGGCCGAGGAGAACCGCCGGGAGTTCCTGCACTTCAGCGAGAAGCCCCGCGACCACTGGTACCGGGGCGTCGGCATCGGGGCCTCGTTCCCGGCGCTGGTCCGCGCGTGAACCCGGCGGTCCGGGCCCGGCTCGTCGGCTGGTACCTGCGCTGGGACTCCTGGCAGGGCGCCGACCGCGCACTGCGGCGCTCGCCCGTCCAGGCGTGGTTCCGCCGCCGCTCGGCCGGCCGGCTCGCCGTCCTCGGCTACCACGGGGTCGAGGACGCCGCGGCGTTCGACGCCCATCTCGACCTGCTGCAGCGCCGCTTCGTGCCCGTCTCGCTGGAGCAGGTCGAGGCGGCGGTGCACGGCGGCCGGCCGCTGCCGCCGCGCAGCGTGCTGGTGACCTTCGACGACGGCGACCACAGCGTGCACAGCCGGGGTCTGCCGCTGCTGGCCGCCCGCGGCATCCCGGCGGTGTGCTTCGTCATCCCCGGGCTGGTCGGCACCGACACGCCGTTCTGGTGGGAGGAGGCCGAGCACCTCGTCCGGCACGGAGCCCGCACCGACCGCCTCCCGCCGGCCGCGCCGGAGGCCGCCGCCCACACCCTGAAGCTGCTCCCGGAGGGCGACCGCCGGCTCGCCCTGGCCG
>NZ_JBEYFP010000914.1:0-2224 GCF_040634455.1 Kitasatospora sp. NPDC007106 | reverse complement strand
GCCCCGGCCCCTGGCGGATCGCCGTCCCGGCCGCCGCCCGGCTGGGCACCCTCGCCGACGGCTGGGCGGTGGCCTTCACCGCGGCGGCCGACCGGTTCGCCGCGGCCGGGGCCGACCTGCGCGACCTCGACCTCACCCCCTTCG
This sequence comes from Kitasatospora sp. NPDC007106, assembly GCF_040634455.1. Lineage (NCBI taxonomy): Bacteria > Bacillati > Actinomycetota > Actinomycetes > Kitasatosporales > Streptomycetaceae > Kitasatospora > Kitasatospora sp. NPDC007106. The sequence goes on along the minus strand of NZ_JBEYFP010000914.1, from coordinate 2,080 downwards.
ACCGGGTGGCGGCGATGCTGTACGCGGGCGCATTCGTGGCCGAACGGTACACGGCGGTGGGCGAGTTCGTGGACGCCCTGGCGGAGAAGGGCGGCGACGGCCTCGACCCGGTGGTGGCCGGCATCATCGGCGCCGCCCGTGACCTCCCCGCCCACCGGCTCTACGCCGACCTCGCCGAACTGGACCGGCTGCGGGCCCTCGCGCTGGCCCAACTCGGCGACGCGGACGCCCTGCTGCTGCCCACCACCACCTGGCACCCGACCTTCGCGGAGGTCACCGCCGACCCGGTCGGCGGCAACGCCCGGCTCGGCCGGTTCACCAACTCGGCCAACCTGCTGGGCCTCTGCGCGGTCGCGGTACCGGCGGGCACCGTCCGGGGGCTGCCCTTCGGCGTGATGCTGGTCGGCCGGGCCGACACCGAGGCGCGGCTCTGCACCCTGGCCCGGCTGCTCACCGAACCCCCCGTCCGGCTGGCGGTGTTCGGCGCCCACCTCACCGGCCAGCCCCTCAACGGCCAGCTCACCGCCCTGGGCGGCCGGTTCTGCGGCGAGGTGGCGACGGCCCCGGTCTACCGCCTGTACGCCCTGGACACCGTCCCGCCCAAGCCCGGCCTCGTCCGGGTCGAGGCGGACGGCGCCGCCGTCGCCGGCGAACTCTGGGAGCTCCCGGCCGCCGGCCTCGGCACCCTGCTGGCCGCCCTCCCCCACCCCATGGCCCTCGGCCCCGTCGACCTCGCCGACGGCACCCGCACCCCCGGCTTCCTCTGCGAACCCGCCGCCCTCACCGGAGCCGAGGACATCACCCGCACCGGAAGCTGGCGCTCCTACCTAGGCGCTCCAGCAGGGGCGCGGGGAACTGCGCACCCCTGATCCGGCCGTGCGCACGGACCGGCCCGCCCCACCCGACCTCCCAAGAGCCCCGCACCTGACTTGCCCCGAATCGGCCCGGGATGTGAAGGTGTCGTGCACTTGCAAGGAGGTAGCCATGATCGCTGGCCCTGGCTTCTGGGATCAGGAGATCGAGCGGGCGGGCTGGTCGCGCGCGCTGTCGGCCGGCCCCGCCGATTTCCCGGAGATCACGGGGCGCAGCCGGGTCTGGGGCCGGAACTGCTACGTCCGCGGGCGGGACCGGCTGGTCATCGAGTGGTCGGACCAGGTGACGATAGCCGCGGCCCTCCTGAACGGCCGGCCGTGCCCGCTGGGCTCACCGGAGGACCTGTCCAAGGCCATAGCGCAGGACCACCGCCCCGGCTGGTGACCCTCCCGGCGCAGGCCGGGCGTCTCAGCGGGCGCGGAGCCGCAGCGGCTCCTCCTCCTCGGCGGGGGCTTCGAGTCCGGCCGCCCAGAGCGAGCGGACGTGGCCGAGGTGGCGGGCCATGCACTCCTCGGCGGCCTCGGCGTCGCCGGCGATCATCAGGTCGAGCAGTTCGAGGTGCTCCTCGGCACTGGAGACGAGTTCGCCGCGCTGGTCGAGCCGGGTGAGGCCGTACAGCCGGGACCGCTTGCGGAGGTCGCCGACGGTCTCGACGAGCCGGGCGTTGCCGGCGAGGCCGAGCAGGCCGAGGTGGAAGCGGCGGTCGGCCTCCAGGTAGGCGATGAGGTCGTGCTCGCGGGCGGCGGCGACGATGGCCTCGGCCTCGGGGCGGAGGGCTTCGAGCTGGTCGCGGGTGGCGGTGCGGGTGACCCGTCCGACGGTGGGGACCTCGATCAGGGCGCGGATCTCGGTGAACTCGTCGAGGTCGCGTTCGCTGAGTTCGGTGACCCGGAATCCCTTGTTGCGGACGGCTTCGACCAGGCCCTCGCGGGCGAGGTCGAGCATGGCCTCGCGCACGGGGGTGGCGGAGACGCCGAAGTCGGCGGCGAGGGCGGGCGCCGAGTAGACGACGCCGGGGCGCAGCTCGCCGGAGATCAGGGCCGCGCGCAGGGCGTGGGCGACCTGGTCGCGCAGTCTCTCCTGGACGGAGATGAGGGCGCGGGGCTTGAGGGGCCGGCGTCTGCGGGCTGGCGCAGATCACCGCGCGCTACTGGCTGTCGCAGGGCCGGGAGATCCCGCGCGACGAGGCCGTCCGGCTGGTCGCCAG
>NZ_JBEYFP010000913.1:0-2228 GCF_040634455.1 Kitasatospora sp. NPDC007106 | reverse complement strand
CCCGAGCCCGTGGCCGCCTTCTTGGCCACCGGCTCGGGCACCCACCTGTGGGTCGTCAAGGCGCCCGTCGGGCTGCTCGCCGCACTCGCCGACTGCGGCGCCTCGATGGCCGCGATCGAGCTGTGCCACCGGGGGTTCCCGGTGGAGGCGGTGCGCTCCCCCGACCTGGACGGGCTCGGGACGATGATGGGCGCGCTGCCCGCGCCGATGGCCGGTCTGGCCCTGCACGGCCTGGCCCTGCGCCCGGAGTCCGCGACCACCCGGCTGGTGCGCGAGAACTGGCAGGACTTGTGGGAGCGGGCCCTGACGCCCGCCGAGGACCTCACCGAGGAGGGGCACTTGGCGCACCATCACATGGCGCCCGCAGCGCGGCCGGCGGCCGAGGACGTACAAACCTCAACGGACGCCACCGGATCCGGTGTGGAGCAGGTGGAGCAGGACGTCCAGCGGCTGCGCACGGACGGCGCGGCCCTCGCGGACCGGCTCGACACCGCGGCCGCCGGGATCCGGACCGGACTCGGCACGGTGGACCCGGCCCTGGCCGAGGACGTCGCCGGCTGGCTCGCCGACCGCGCGCGCACGGCCGGGACGGTCCGCGCACTGGACCCCGACGGCACGGGGTGGCCCGCCGAGGACACCTACGACACGGTGGTGCGGATCGTTGCGTCCGTGCGCGAGGCGGAGGAGCGGCAGGCGCACGAACGCCGGGCGCTGCTGGCCGAACTCGTCGAACAGCGCGAGACCCACGCCAAGTACGTGGGCCTGCTGGAGCAGGAGTCGTTCGTGCCGGCCCGGGAGGGGCTGGAGCGCGTCGTCGCGGACCTGGCGAACCGGGTCCGCGAGACCGAGGAGCGACTCGGGCTCGCCACCGACGGCCTCCCGTCCGCGGCGGCGGCGCCCGGTGAGCGACTCGACGACCCGGTGGAACCGTCGGCCGGTGCCCCGGCGGATGCCGTGCCCGCGGCCGACGAACCGGATCCGGAACCACATCCGGAGCCGGAGCCGGAGCCGGAGGACACGGCACCGGAGAGCACCGCGCAGGTGGACGACGCCGCCGCACCGGAGTCCCCCGCCGGCAGCACCACCGGGACCGACGAGACCGCCGGGACCGCCGGCCTCGACGAGCCCACGGGCACCGGGACGGTGGACACCGAGCCCGCCGGGGAGGCCGGGCAGCCCGGTCCGCCGCGGCGCAGGACGGAGCCGCCCGCCGCGCGGCCGGAGCAGGACACCTGGCCGGCCGGTCCCGGCGGGGCCGCCGAGCCCCTCGGGGCCGCCGGTTCCGAGGAGCCCGAGGAGCCCGACGGGTCCGCGGACACCGCCGGGCCGGTACCGGTGGCCGACGTGTGGACCAGCGGGAACGACGGCCCGTCGGCGGTCGAGCGGCTCATCGCGCAGGACCGCTTCGCCGAGGCGTACTGGACCACCCGGGCGGCCGGCGAGTCCCAGCACCGCGTCCAGACCCTGGCGTTCGCCCACGCGGCCTTCCACCTGCCGAACGCCCAGGCGGCGTTCGAGCTCCAGCTGCAGTCCGACGGCATCGGGTTCCCGGCCGCGTCCGAGGACCGCGAGGCGTACCTGGTCGCGCTGGCCGCCGCACTGCGCAGCGGCCTGAGCGCGGGCTGGGCGCCGCCGCTGGTCACCGAGTTCGCGCCGCTGCCGGGCCTGCCCCAGGTCTGGGCCGACGTGCTGCAGCACCTCGTCGCCGAGGTCCGCCAGGGCTTGACGCTGGCGGCCGGGGAGGTGCTGCGCGCGTCCGCGGCCGAGCCGGCCGTGCACCGCGCCGAGATCGGCGACCGGGCGCGGCAGCTCCAGGAGGACCTGCCGCAGCGGACCATCACCCTGCAGCGCGGCACCAAGGTGCTGCAGACCATGTGCGCCCGCGACGGGCGGCTCGGTCTGACGCTGCGTCTGGTCCAGGAGTGGGCGGCGGGCCGTGCGGACGAACGCGCGCTGGCCGAGGACATGGAGCAGCACTACCAGCGGGCCGACGCGGCGGACCGGCTCATCGACGCCACCGACCGCGCGACGCGCTCGCCGAAGCAGGCCAAGGAGAGCATCCACTCGACGGCCAGGGAGCAACTGCGCAACCACATCAAGACGGTGGTGGACCTGCTGCGCGAGGCGCAGACCGTGGCGGCGCTGCCCCAGCACGGCCGCGGCCGGGAGGTCGGCGCCGGACTCATCCAGGCCGTCGCGGAGGCCGGCCGCGCCGAGCCGGTGCCGGG
>NZ_JBEYFP010000912.1:0-2230 GCF_040634455.1 Kitasatospora sp. NPDC007106 | reverse complement strand
GAAGGCCCAGTACAAGTACATCGAGGACATCGGCGACGGCCGCGGCTACACGGCCGGCATCATCGGCTTCTGCTCCGGCACCGGCGACATGCTGGACCTGGTCGAGCACTACACCGACCTCAAGCCCGGCAACGTCCTGGCCAAGTACCTGCCCGCGCTGCGCAAGGTGAACGGAACCGACTCGCACAGCGGCCTCGGCACCGCCTTCACCAAGGACTGGGCCGCCGCCGCCAAGGACACCGTCTTCCAGAAGGCCCAGAACGACGAGCGGGACCGCGTCTACTTCAACCCCGCCGTCCAGCAGGCCAAGGCCGACGGTCTGCGGGCGCTCGGCCAGTTCGTCTACTACGACGCCATCGTGATGCACGGCCCCGGCGACAGCTCCGACAGCTTCGGCGGCATCCGCAAGGCGGCCATGAAGAAGGCCAAGACGCCCGCCCAGGGCGGCGACGAGGCCACCTACCTCAACGCCTTCATGGACGCCCGCAAGGTCGTCATGAAGAAGGAGGAGGCGCACGCCGACACCAGCCGGGTGGACACCGCCCAGAAGGTCTGGGTCAAGGACCGCAACTTCGACCTCAACACCCCGCTGAAGTGGAAGGTCTACGGCGACAGCTACCAGATCAACGGCTGATGCCGCGCCGGGCCCGGGGACGGTCCCCCGACCCCCGTCCCCGGGCCGCGGTAAATCGCACGACAGCGCGGACGGGCCGCTGTTAGCCTCCCGGACGTGGCGAAACTCAACCAGATCATCGCGGTCGAAAAGGGCGTCAAGTCCAAGTCCTTCCAGGAGCTGACGACGGCCCACCACGGCCTGCAGAAGCCCGCCCTGCTCGCCGGGATCTCCCGCACGTACCAGCCGAAGGACGAGGAGGGCGAGCAGCTCCCGCCGGAGTCCACCCGCGTGCAGGTGCGCGCCGAGGACATCCTGCGCGACACCGCCGCCTCGCTCACCCGGCTGTTCGACGTGACCGCCACCAAGGACCACGCCAACTGCGCCGCCCGCGCGGACGTCGTGGTCGACGGCCGGCCGCTGCTGACCGACGTGCCGGTCACCTACCTGCTCTTCCTGGAGAAGCAGCTCACCGACATCTACACCTTCGTCCGCAAGCTGCCGGTGCTGGACGCCTCCGAGTCCTGGACGCCGGACGCCTCCACCGACGCGTGGAAGACCGAGCCGGTGCGCACCATCCGGACGAAGAAGGTCCCCCGCAACCACGTGAAGGCGGAGGCCACCGAGAAGCACCCGGCCCAGGTCGAGGTGTACTACGAGGACATCGCGGTCGGGTACTGGACGACCGTGAAGTTCTCCGGTGCGCTGCCGGCCCGGCGGGTCAACGAACTCGTCCAGCGGGTCGAGAAGCTGCAGCAGGCCGTGCAGTTCGCCCGCGAGGAGGCCAACGCGGCGGAGGTCGTCGACAAGCGGGTCGGCGACGCCGTCTTCGGCTACCTGTTCGGCCAGTAGCGGCCGGACCCACGATCCCCCTCCTTGAGCGGAGGGGTGCGCGAACAGCGCAGAAGCTGACACTGAAAGTGAAGCTGACACAGGGGTGACAGTGGAGGTTCGAATCCTCCCCCCGGCACCACCACGCCGGGGTGGCCCAAGGGCAGAGGCAGCCCCCTGAAACTCAGACTCCCGCTCAAGTCTCAGCATCCGCCGCCGAGCGCCGGATCGAACGGGTGCGGACGGAAAGCCTCGGATGCGGGTTCAAGTCCCGCCTGTGCCTCTCCCCGTGGCACGGTAGTTCAAAGGCAGAACACGAGGCTCTGAAGATGATCCGCAGCCTTAAACGTGCCGGTGCGCGCAATTGGGTGGCACCTCAGGGGCCCGGGAGCTGGATACCGCTCCCGGGCCCCGTCACGTCCGCCGCGTCACGTCCGCCGCGCCCACCGGGTCACGGGCAGAGCGCCGCCTTGACGATCACCGCGATCATCTGGCCCTGCTGGTCGGTCACCTTCGCGCCGGTCGCCGCGAAGTAGGTGGTGGTGTTCTTCGCCACCGTCGCGTCGTCCTTGCCGGCCTTGATGTCGGCGCAGGTCTGCTGCGCGGCGGCGACGGTCTTCTGGTTGTCCGCGGCCAGCTTCGGGTCGATCTGCTTCAGGCCGGCGACCATCGCCAGCTCCTTGGCCAGCTGGGTCGGGTCGGCCGTGCCGGCCGCCTTGGTGGGGGCGGTCGGGGCGGCGGTCGACGCCGCCGGCGCCGCGCTGTCGGCAGCGGCCGGGGTGCTGG
>NZ_JBEYFP010000911.1:0-2235 GCF_040634455.1 Kitasatospora sp. NPDC007106 | reverse complement strand
GGGCCGCACCGGCCCCCTCCCCGTCCGTGCCATGGGTCGGTCGGATCAGCAGGGGAAGGTGCCGCTGTAGACGGCGTGGCCGTAGGAGGAGCTGCCGTTGCCGAAGCCCTGGATGCCGTCGTCGCTGAAGACCGCCTCGCGGAAGCCGTTGACGCAGGTCGAGGTCGGCGCGATCGCGAAGCCCTCCAGGTTGTCGGTCGGCATGACGGCCGGGTTGGTGTAGGTCACGTCGGGGACGACGGCGCCGGCGGCGTCGACCTTCAGGAAGGTGTGCGTCTCACCGCAGGTGTTGTCGCAGGTGGCGACGATGCGGCTGGTCCCGGCGTCGAACATCACGTCCATCACGGAGACCTTGCCGGTCGCGATCGTGCCGAACGTGGTGAACGTGCCGTCGGAGTTCAGGCCGTAGACGTGCAGCGAGCCGTCCCACTCCAGGCCGGCGAAGAACAGGCCCGATCCGTGCAGCGGGTAGTTCGCCGGGTTGTAGGCGCTGCCGGTCAGCGGGTCGGCCCAGCCGTTGGCGGTCAGCCAGCTGTCCGGCACGTAGCCGACGCCCTCGAAGCCGAGGTTGGCGTCGTCCTTGCTGCCGGTGTCGAGCTGCGGGAACTGCGCGGTCATGTCCCACTGGTGGACGGGCGTGAGCGTCGAGCCGGTCGCGGCCGGGTCGAACTCCATGATCGTGTCCTTGGGGACGGTGTTGTGGGTGTTGTCGCGCTCGGAGGTCACGTAGACGTGGCCGTTGGCACCGACCGTCAGGCCCTCGGAGTCCGGCTCACCGGTGCCGCCCGCGAAGCGGATCTGCTTGCCGGTCGCGCTCCACGTCGCGTCGGGGACCCACTTGCCGTTGCTCTTGACCAGCTTGTACAGCCAGTTCTTGTTCTTTGCGGCCCACAGCACCGTCGGGTTCGCCGGGTCGAACGCCAGCCCGCTGACGTCCCGTCCCTCGGGGCCGGTGGACGTGGTGAACGCGCAGACGTTGTCGGCGATCGTGACGTCCGGGCCGCCCGGCCAGGCCAGGGTGCCGGACGGGGTGGAGCCCGTGCCGGAGGGCGCCTCGGGGGTGCAGCCGCTGGTGAGCGCGCCGCCGCCGCCCAGCAGCTGGCCGGTCTGACCGCCGCCTCCACCGCCGCCGCTGCCGGAGCAGGAGTTCGCGCTGCCGAGCGTCGCGGTCACCGCGGTCTGGAACCGGCCGGTGCCGTTGGCGCAGCGCTCGTCGGACGGCTTGGCGCCGTCGGTCGCCCAGGTCACCGAGTCGACGGTGCTGCCGTTGCCGTCGAGCAGGAAGACCGAGTCGTTGTCGCCCAGGCCGAGGGTGGAGTTGAAGGTGACGTACCCGCCGGCGGGGATGCTGGTCGCGCTCGGCGAGGAGGACGAGATCGAGACCGGGGTGTGGGTGGTGTCGCCGTCGACGTACTTCCACGACCCGATGCCGACGGCGGTCGTGCCGCCGTTGTACAGCTCGACGGTGTCCGAGCCGTTGGAGGTGACCTCGTTGATCCGCACCCGGCTCGCCGCCGGGATCGACGACGGGCAGCCCGGGGCGTTCGCGGCGCCGAACGTGGTCGCGGTGGCCGCGGTCACCCACGCCCCGGTGCCGTCGCCGCCGCAGCGCGCCATCGCCGGCTTCGCCCCGTTGGTCGCCCACTCGACGCGGTCGACCACCGTGCCGTCGGCCGTGTAGATCACCAGCTTGTCGGAGTCGCCCAGTCCCTTGGGCGAGTTGAAGGTGACGAAGCCGCCGGCGGCGATCGTGGTGGAGGAGGGGCTGAACGACTGCGGCGAGAAGCCGTCGTCGGACATCTTCCAGCCGCTGATGCTCACCGCCGTCGACCCGGTGTTGTACAGCTCCACCGTGTCGTTGTTGGACGAGGTGACCTCGTTGATCCGAACGTTCTGGTAGCCGGCCGGGTCGGCGGCCGCGGCGGGCTGCGCGGCGACCAGCCCGGTGACGACCAGACCCGAAAACGTCAAAGCCGCGGCGCACACGGAGGCGACGCCTGCACGCGAGTGTGAGGTATGCACGGGGCCGAACTCTGGTGGCGCGACCTTGAAACGGCGTGTACGGCGGCTGAATGCCGCCCGCTGGCCGCCGTAACGCTGGGCGCCGGTCCGCCGGCCGTGATCGTCGGCGGCGGACCCGCGCCCGCGGGTCAGCCCCCCCCCGTCGGCCGCAGGTGGCTCTCGGCGTAGCGAGATCGGAATATCACACCTCTGAACAACATTCACCACAAAAAA
>NZ_JBEYFP010000910.1:0-2239 GCF_040634455.1 Kitasatospora sp. NPDC007106 | reverse complement strand
CCAGGAGGGCGTCCGGGTCGGCCCGGTGTCGTTGTACACCGAGGACGTGCTCGACCTCGTCCGGGCCGCCGACACCGCCGGCCTGGTGACCGGGGTGCAACTGGTCGTGCGCCGCCGGGACGGCCGGGACGGCCTGGTGCTGCGCCTCGCCGGGAACGGCGGCCCCGACGGCCTCGCCGCGACGGCCGCCGCCGTCGAACGGGCGGTGCACACCGCCCGGCCGCTCTACCCGGAGGCGGTCGCCGCCGGCCACGTCCACCCGCTCTCCGTCGACTGGGTGCGCCACCACGAACTCGCCGTCAACACCCGCACGGGCAAGCTGCTCCGCGTCCTCGACGAACGGCCGCACTCATGACCGCCACCGGAACGACCGGGCACACCGACCCGGCCCGGCTCGCCGGGAGGGCCGGCCGCCGTCTGCCGCTCGTCCTGCGCAACCGGCGCTTCGGCGCCGTCTGGGCCGCCCAGGTGCTCACCCAGGCCGCCGGACGGATGTTCCAGGTCGGCGCGGTCTGGTGGCTGGTCGGCTACGCCGCCGGGCCCGACCGCGGCCTCGCCTCCGGCGCCTTCCTCGCCGTCAGCACCCTGCCCGCGGTCGCCCTGGTGCCCCTGGTCGCCGCGATCGTCGCCCGCTGCCCGCACCGCACGGTGCTCGGCACCGCGGCCGCCGTCGCCGGCCTGGCCGCCCTCGCCACCGCCGGCTGGACGTACGCCGCGACCCCGCCGACCGCCCTCGCCTACGGCGCCGCGCTGCTGCTCGCCGGCTGCCAGGCCGTCTTCGACCCCTGCCTGACCACCGCCGTCCCCGACCTGGTCGACGACGCCGACCTGGAGACCGCGACCGGCTTCGAACTCGCCACCCAGTCCCTCGCCGGACTCGCCGGCGGCCTGCTCGGACCGCTGGTGGTCGACGCCTCGGGCTTGCCCGGCGTGGTCGCCGGCTGCGCCGGGGCCTACCTGCTCGCCGCCGCACTGATCGGCGCGACCCGGTTCCCCGCCGCCCCGGCCGCGGACGGCGGCGCCCGCGCCGAACGGCGACCGCTGCGCCGGATCCTGGCCGACCTGCCCTTCGTCCGGCGGGTGCTGCTCTGCTTCACCGCGGCCAACCTGTTCACCACGGCCGTCTTCGTGGTGATGCCGCTGTACACCCGCGGGGTGCTGCACTCCGACGGCACGACCGTCGCCGCCCTGGAGGCCGCCCTCGGCCTCGGCACCCTGGCTGGATCGGCCACCGGCGGCCGCCTCCCCGGCGCGCCCACGGCGATCGGTGCGGGCTGCCTCGGCCTGATGGCCGCCGCCCTCGCCCTGCCCGGGCTGGCCGCCGGCCGGGCCACCGCACTCGCCGCGATGGCCGTCGCCGGCTGGTGCGTCGGCGTGATCGGCGTGCGGTTCGTGGCGCTGTTCCAGCGGACCGTGCCGGCCGAGGACCGGGCCGGCTTCTTCGCGGTGATGCAGGCCCTGCTCGGGGCCGTCCTGCCGGTGTCCTCGCTGCTCTTCGGCGCGCTCGGCGACCACCTGTCGCCGCGGACGCTCTGCCTCGTCCAGGCCCTCGGCGTGCTGCCGGTCGCCGCCGCGCTGTGGTGGACGGGCCACCGGGAGCCGTCGGCGGACGCCCGTCCGATCGCGGACTCCGGCCCGATCGGGGGCGCGGCGTGACCTCGACGATCGCCCCTGCGGCGCCCCAGGACGTCGCCCAGCTGCGGCAGCTCTACTTCGACGTCTACGGCCACGGCTACCCGGTCGCGCTCGGCAGTGACCCCGAGGAGATGCGCCGGCTCATCGCCGACCCGCACACCCACTGGCTGACGGCCCGTCAGGACGGCGGCCGGCTCACCGGATCGGTGGCGGTGCAGACCGACCCGGGCAGCCGGATCGGCAAGCTGGTGGGCCTGGCCGTCCACCCCGAGCAACGCGGCGGCGGACTGGCCGGGCGGCTGACCGCCGCGGTCTGCGCGGACGCCTTCGCGAGCGGCGCGCTGGACTCCGTGTACGCGACCGTCCGGGTGGTCACCCCGGGCCCGCAGCAGGTCTTCGTCCGCCACGGCTTCCGGGCCCTCGGCCTGCTGCCGAACGCGGTCGAGGTGGCCGGCTGCGAGAGCCTCGCCCTGTTCGCCCGGCACGCCGACGGCGTGCTGGCCCGGCGGGAGACCGTCGGTGCCGTCCCGGGCGCCCTGCTGCCGCTGCTGGAGGCGGCCCGGCGCAGCACCGGCCTCGACCACGGCCGCCCGCGCGCGGCCGC
>NZ_JBEYFP010000909.1:0-2240 GCF_040634455.1 Kitasatospora sp. NPDC007106 | reverse complement strand
CGCCCCCCCCCGCGCCGGCGCGGGGTCGGCGGGGGCCCCCCCCCGCACGACATGGGCCGCCGCCGGATCCGGCTTCGCACCGGACCTCACCACCTGCAGCTGCTCCTCCCGCAGGTCTCCGCCCAGGCGGGGATCGACCAGGGCCGACAGGTACGTCCCGTCGGACAGGACCTCCAGGACCGGCAGGGACAGCTGCGCCGGCACCCGCCAGCACTGCGCCGCCCCGGTCTGCGCCGCGGCGCCGAACGCGGCGAAGCCGTAGAGGTCCTGATCGGCCAGCAGCAGCCAGTCGGTGGAGATCGATGACAGCAGCGCGGCCGCCGTCGCCGTCCCGCTCCGGGTCCACGGCCCGACCTCGGCGTCGACGACGGCGTGCGATCCGCACTCGACGACGGCCACGACCCGGGCCCGGGGAACGCCCGGGCGGGACGGGTCACCGTCGGCGCGGCCGAACTCGGCCCCGTTCTCGGCCGAGTCGGGGACGTCGAGCCCGAACCCGTGGAGGGCCATCAGCCGCCGACCGCCGAGCCGTGCGGCCGGGGTCGCAGGAGTGGCGACCGGCTCGGCCACCCGGTAGAAGGTCTCCCGCAGCACGTCCCGGCCCAGCCGCTCGCGTGCCTCGGCGATCCCCGACGGCGTCAACGGTTCCCACCCGGCGTCCCGGACCCCGAACTGCGGCAAGGCCGCGATGACCCGCTCCGCGACCTCTTCGGGCCCGCCCTCGGGGAAGAGGCACGACGCCATCGCCAGACAGGCCGTCAGATACGGCGGGAGTCCTCCGTCCGGGCCGCGGTCGGCCACCCCGCACACCTCCACGGCCTCGTCGACCAGCGCCTGCGGCACCGCCGCGAGCACCTCCGCCAACGAAACCCGCTCCTGCCTGCCCGAACCCACCCACCCCTGAACCATGCGCCAACCCTACGGCGTGTGGATCATCACCAGGGGCGCGTGGGGGCACCTCCCGGCCGAGCAGGGTGGCGGCGACGGTTGCGGGGGCGGCGGTGACAGGTGCGGGGGCGGCGGTGACAGGTGCGGGTGCAACAGGCACGGGGTCTCTCCCGTCGGTGCGGTGCGACAGGTATGACCCCGGCAACTGATCCCGTTGCAGACCATCCAGTCATGGATGGCTTCTCGGTGGACGGCTACTGGCGGGCCCGCCGGGCCGGCCGGGCGGACTCCACCGGCACGGCCAGCTCCCCCTGGACCAACTGCTTGAGGCCGCGCAGCAGCGCCTCGCCGTCCGGGCCGGCGAGTGAGGCCAGCACCTCCCGGTGCACCCCGTCGACGATCTTCTGGCTCTCCTGCGCGACCTGCGCCCCCTTCTCGGTGACGGCGACGATCCGGGCGCGGCGGTCCCGGCTGGACGGCCGCCGCTCCGCCAGGCCGGCCTTCTCCAGCTCGTCCACGGTGACCACCATGGTGGTCTTGTCCATGTCGCCGATCTCGGCGAGCTGGATCTGCGTCCGCTCCTCCTCCAGCGCGTGCACCAGCACGCAGTGCATCCGCGCGGTCAGGCCGATCTGCGCGAGCGCGGCCGCCATCCGGGTGCGCAGCACGTGGCTGGTGCGGTCCAACAGGAAGGAGAGGTCGGGTTCGGCCCGGGAGGTCGCCATCGCAGTCATGGCTCCAGCCTAGCCAGACCGGACCGAACCGGATCGTCCCGAACCGGATCGTCCGCGCCCGGGGCGGCTACCGCTCCCGGTCGCCGAGCAGGAAGGCCAGCACGGCTTCGGTGAACGCCTCCGGCGCGGCCGCGTGGACGAGGTGGCCGACGGGCACGGTGATCAGCCGGGCGCCGGGGACCCGCCGGGCCAGCTCGGCCAGGCCCTGCTGCGGAACGTGGCTGCTCGGTCCGCCGGCGATCACCAGGGTGTCGGCGGTGATCCGGGCGAGGCCGTCGAGCCAGGCCGGATCCGGGGAGTCGATCTGCCGGCGGAGGGCGAGCACCATGTCCCAGTCGAAGTCGAGCGGGCCGTCCGGCCGGGTCGGGACGGAGGGCACCCTCGGCAGCGGCGGCGGCGCGTCCTCCAGCACCAGGCGGCGGACGCGGTGGGGCTGCTGCTGGGCGAGCAGGTAGCCGACCACTCCGCCCATCGAGTGGCCGACCAGGTCGACCACGTCGAGGCCCAGGGTGTCGAGCAGGGCGAGCACGTCGTCGCGCATCGCCTCCAGCGAGTACTCCCCCGGCCACTCCGTCCGCCCGTGGCCGCGCAGGTCCGGCGCGTACACCCGGCGGTGCC
>NZ_JBEYFP010000908.1:0-2241 GCF_040634455.1 Kitasatospora sp. NPDC007106 | reverse complement strand
CCCCGCGGGGACGGCGCGGGGAGCCGGCGGGCCGGCTGACGGTCGGCGAGGCGCTGTCGCCGGAACAGCTCGGCGAGGTGGAGCGCGTGGTCGTCGACGGCTTCCCGATGCCCGCCCGGCTGCCGTTCGTCCGAGGCGCGATGCTGCCGCCCGGGCTGCTGGACGCCCCCGGCCACCGCGCCTGGGTGGCCCGGGTGGCCGGCCGCCCCGCCGGGGCCTGCGTCAGCCACGACGACGGCACGGCCGTCGGCCTCTACTCCGTGGCGACCCTCCCCGAGCACCGCTCGCGCGGCATCGGCCGGGCCCTGGTGGCCGCCGTGCTGGCCGCCCACCCCGACCGGCCGGCCACCCTGACCTCGACCCTGCTGGGCGAGCCGCTGTACCGCCGGCTCGGCTTCACCGAGCACGGCGTCGCGCGCTGGTGGCGCTACCCGGCGACGCCGTCGTCGATGACCGTGTAGCCGGCCGCCGCCGCGACCGGTCCGACGGCCGCCTGCGGCACGGTGAAGCGGGTCAGCACCGGCGCCGGGGCGTCGCCGCCCGCGCTTCCCGGGCCGCCGGTGACGCCCGCGTGCGCCACGGCGGGCAGCGGGCCGGCCGGCGCCTGCAGGGCGGCCGCGGCGGCGGGGCTCAGCCGGACGGCGGCCGACTGCGCCGGCGCGCGCCCGGCGCCCAGCGGGGTGGTGCCGCCGACGGAGGGGAGCTGGACGACGGACGGGAGCTGCACGACCGGGGTGACCGGCACGACCGGGTCCGCGGCGGCCCGCCGGGCGGCGGCCTGCTGCGCCACGGCACGCCGGACGGCCCCGCGGCGGACGGTGTCGGCGGTGGGCGCGCTGCGGGCGCCGAGGACGAGGCCGACGGCCTCCGGCAGCCCGGCGGCGCTCAGCGTCGGACGGTAGCCCTGCTCGGCCCACGGGCGGCCCAGGTGCAGCCAGACGCTGCGCAGCCCCGCGACCTCGGCGCCCGCGACGTCCGCCGGGCCGTGGTCGCCGATCATCCAGGTGTTGGCCTCCCAGCCGGGGGAGGGGGCGACCCCGCAGCGGCGGGCGGCGATCTCGAAGATCAGCGGGTCCGGCTTCACGCACCGCGCCTCCTCCGAGACGACCCAGCCGTCGACGAGGCGGTCGAGCCCGGTGCGGCGCATCTTCTCCACCTGGGGCTTGGTGCCGCCGTTGCTGACGATGCCGAGGGTCCAGCCGGAGGCCCGGGCGGCGTGCAGCGCGTCGAGGTGGGAAGCGGGGCAGTGGATGTGCGCGTTGATGCCGCGGCGGTAGTGGGCGAGCAGCAGGTCCATCGAGTGGTCCAGGCCGTAGCGGCGCTTCGCGGCGCCCAGTACGGTGCTGCGCGGCACGTACCCGCTGCCGTCGATGGTGGTGAACCAGTCGATGTCGGCGGCGGGCAGGCGGTGTTCGGCCAGGAAGTCCACGGCCCACGCCCGGTAGGCGGCGTCCCTGGGCAGCAGGGTGTTGTCGAGGTCGAACAGGAGCAGCGGCATGTCGAGCATGCTGCCAGTGCGGGCACGTATGCATCTGGCAATTGCCAATCGTCGACCTGTCCGCGGGGCGGATTGGCCGAATCCGGACGGTGACGGACCGGTGGCCGAACGCGATGTTTCGCCGGGGCTGTGACGGGTGGGGCGAGTGGGGCGCGAATGCACTGGTGGGAGCGGTGTGAAGGGCTCCGTCGCGGCACCGCGTGACCGTCCCGGTGCCTCGTGCGACCGCCCCGGTGCCTCTCGATGACGGTCGGATCACGTTGTGTGTTCGGCCTGTTGCGTTATCGGGGGTTGTCGGTCAAGCTCCTGGGAACCTCCGTGACAGGTGGCCTCCGGCCGGCGTGCGCGGGGGGCGCACAAAGCGCGGGCGCACGCGGTCCGTTTGCGGGAACCCCGGCCCACCGGGGTCCGACTGCTGGGCCGCGTTCCGCGCTCGTCGTACTCTGAGAGGAACAGGTCGCATCCAGTGGTGCTCGGCGGAGATCGGCTCGGTGCCGAGGGTGGGCCTGCTGCCCCGGCGGCGCTGTTGCGTTCCGTCGGCCCGTCCTCCCCGAACAGCTGTGAGCGATGGCTGGTTTTGAGCCTCCCGTACCCGCCGGTGCGGATGCCGGCGGCGGTGCGCTGCCGGTCCGCGGCGGGCCCCTCGGCGGTCGCTCCCAGGCCCGCAGGGCCGCACTCGCCGCAGCCCGCGCTGCGGCCCTCCGCGCCTGGCCGCTGTCCGCGCGGCGCCGGGCGGGGGCACA
>NZ_JBEYFP010000907.1:0-2242 GCF_040634455.1 Kitasatospora sp. NPDC007106 | reverse complement strand
CGGGCACAGGTGGCAGGATGCTTGCGACAGCCGTCGTTCGGGCCACCCGCGGGGGAGCGGACGACCGGTGGCCGCGGAGTGCGCAGGAGGAGGCCCGATGGGGCGGAGGAACCACCAGGTCGCGGTGCTCGTGCTGGAGGGCGCGAAGCCGCTCGACGTGGGCATCCCCGCCCAGGTGTTCTCCAACCGGCCGAGCATGCCCTACGACGTGCGGGTCTGCGGAGCCGCACCGGGGCTGGTGACCGGCGGCGACGGCCTCTCGTACCACGTGGCGGACGGCCTGGAGGCCTTCGAACAGGCCGACACCGTCTTCATCCCCGGCTACCGCGAGCCGGCCACCACCGAACCGCCGGCCGAGGTCGTCGCCGCACTCACCGCCGCGCACGCCCGCGGCACCCGGCTCGCCGCGATCTCGACCGGCGCCTTCGCCCTCGCCGCGACCGGACTCCTCGACGGCAAGCGGGCCACCACCCACTGGCACTACACCCGGGCCCTCGCCGAACGGCACCCGCTGGTACGGGTCGACGCCAACGTGCTGTTCGTCGACGAGGGCGACGTGCTCACCTCCGCGGGCGCCGCCTCCGGCATCGACCTCTGCCTGCACCTGCTCCGTCGCGACCACGGCGTGGGGCTCTCCAACCACGTGGCGCGGCGGCTGGTGGCGGCGCCCTACCGCAGCGGCGGGCAGGCGCAGTACGTGCCGCGGAGCGTCCCCGAACCGCTCGGCGACCTCTTCGCGGACACCCGGGAGTGGGCCCTCGCCCACCTCGCCGAGCCGCTGACCCTGGAGGACCTGGCCCGCAACGCCAAGGTCTCCGGGCGCACCTTCTCCCGGCGGTTCGTGGAGGACACCGGCTACACGCCGATGCAGTGGGTGCTGCGGGCCCGCGTCGACCTGGCACGCGAGCTGCTCGAACGCACCGACCTCGGCGTGGAGCAGATCGCCGACCGGGTCGGCCTCGGCACCGGCGCCAACCTGCGCCTGCACTTCCACCGGATCCTCGGCACCTCCCCGACGGAGTACCGCCACACCTTCTCGGCCTGACGGCCGGATCCGGCCCCCTGACGGGGTGCTCCGTCAGGGGCCCGCCGGGCGGGGTGGCGAGATCCTTGCGAGCGTTGGCGAAGGATCTGGCGAGATCCTTGCGCACGCTGTCATCCGGGCCACTGTCTGCCGGGCGCCGGGATGCCGACCATGGATGGCGGGACGACACGAGAGGAACCTCCATGACCCGCATCGCCGTCAACGGATTCGGCCGCATCGGACGCAACACCCTGCGCGCCCTGCTGGAGCGCGACAGCAAGCTGGAGGTCGTCGCCATCAACGACCTCACCGCCCCGGACGCGCTCGCCCACCTGCTCAAGTACGACAGCGCGCTCGGCCGGCTCGGCCGCTCCGTCGAGATCGACGGCACCGACCTGGTCGTCGACGGCCGCCGCATCAAGGTGCTCGCCGAGCGCGAGCCGGCCAACCTGCCGTGGGCCGAGCTCGGCGTCGACATCGTGCTGGAGGCCACCGGCCGCTTCACCGCCGCGGACGCCGCCCGCGCCCACATCACCGCCGGCGCCCGGCGCGTGCTGGTCAGCGCCCCCTCCGACGGCGCCGACGTCACCCTCGCCTACGGCGTGAACACCGACGCGTACGACCCCGCCCGGCACGTGATCGTCTCGAACGCCTCGTGCACCACCAACGCGCTCGCCCCGCTGGCCTCCGTCCTGGACGACCTGGCCGGCATCGAGCACGGCTTCATGACCACCGTGCACGCCTACACCCAGGAGCAGAACCTCCAGGACGGCCCTCACCGCGACCTGCGCCGCGCCCGCGCCGCCGGCGTGAACATCGTGCCGACCACCACCGGTGCCGCGAAGGCCATCGGCCTGGTGCTGCCGCAGCTCGACGGCAAGCTGTCCGGCGACTCGATCCGGGTGCCCGTCCCTGTCGGCTCGATCGTGGAGCTGAACACCACGGTCTCCCGCGAGGTCACCCGCGAGGAGGTGCTCGCCGCCTACCGCGCCGCCGCGGACGGCCCGCTCAAGGGCATCCTCGACTACGCCGACGAGCCGCTGGTCTCCGGCGACATCACCGGCCAGCCCGCCTCGTCCATCTTCGACGCCGCCCTCACCCGGGTCGACGGCAAGCACGTCAAGGTGGTCGCCTGGTACGACAACGAGTGGGGCTTCTCCAACCGCGTCATCGACACCCTCGAACTGCTCGCGGAGAACTGAGCACCCGCCACGTGCG
>NZ_JBEYFP010000906.1:0-2242 GCF_040634455.1 Kitasatospora sp. NPDC007106 | reverse complement strand
GCCCGTCGGCACCGCGCCGACGGGCCCCGGCGCGTGTCCGGCGCCCGCGCGCCCCGGCCGCGACAACACCCCTGCGGGGTTTGTCCGATCGGCGCAGCCTTTCCACTGGCGCCCCGCCGACCGCGTATGCTCACAGGCTCACCACACGCCCCGGGTTTCGTCCAGGCCCGGGACTTTGGGAGGATCGTCCCCATGTCCGGTTCCCATCGCGCCACCAGCCACCTCCACCCGGCCGACGTGCCGGGTCCCCGCAGCAGTGCGGACGGTCAGGCACCACGGCCGCGCGGGCACCGGCGGAAGGCCAAGCCGAAGCGCCGCGGCGGCAAGACCCTGATGGGCGGTACGGCGGTGCTGCTGGCCGCCACGGCCGGCTGGTTCACGGTCGGCCAGGGCCGGTCCCTCCCCTCGTTCACCAGTGCCGGCGCGGCCGAGCGGCCCGAGGCCGACACCACGCACGCTGACATCGCCCCGCTGTCGGCCGGCGGCCACACCGAGGGCCCGTCCACCGCGGACCGCTCCGACCGCACCGACGGGACGGTCGCGGCGATCCCGGGTCTCGGCCCGTCCTTCCTCGCCAAGATCCCGGCCGAGACCAAGCAGGTCGTGGTCGCCTCCGGCAAGGACAAGGACTCCGCGGACACCGTCGTCACGCTCTGGACGCGCACCCCGGACGGCC
This sequence comes from Kitasatospora sp. NPDC007106, assembly GCF_040634455.1. Taxonomy (NCBI): domain Bacteria; kingdom Bacillati; phylum Actinomycetota; class Actinomycetes; order Kitasatosporales; family Streptomycetaceae; genus Kitasatospora; species Kitasatospora sp. NPDC007106. Next base: position 1,566 of record NZ_JBEYFP010000906.1, on the reverse strand, counting down.
GCTGGCGGGCCGGTCAGGCGTGGGCGGCCCACAACGGCTACAAGGGCTGGTCCGCGGAGAAGCGGTCCGGCGACCTGCACAGCCCGATCGGCGTCTTCGGCCTCACCGACGCCGGCGGCCGCAAGGCCGACCCGGGCAGCAGGCTGCCCTACGACAAGGACGCGAACTTCGTGGTCGGCGGCAAGGGCTTCAACGGCGAGCCGCTGGCCGGCTCCTTCGACTACGTGGTGGCGATCAACTACAACCGGGTGGCCGGCCGCTCCCCGCTGGACACCGCGTCGCCCGAGGGCAAAGCCAAGGGCGGCGGCGTCTGGCTGCACGTCGACCACGGCGGCCCCACGCACGCCTGCGTCTCGCTGCCCGAGGCGAACATGATCGAGCTGATCCGCGCCCTCGACCCGGCCGCCCACCCGGTCATCGCGATGGGCGACGCCGCGGCACTGGCCGTCTGACCCCGCGGTTTGCGGGGATTTGTCACCCTTCTACAGTCAAACTCCCCGGATACTGTTCCGGTGCGTCACCGGGCGACTGATGGGTAACCCGGTTGAGTTGATGTATGACCGCCTCCCGCATCGTGGCGCTCGGCCACTACCAGCCGCCCAAGGTCCTCACCAACGACGACCTGGCGAAGCTGGTCGACACCGACGACGAGTGGATCCGCTCCAGGGTGGGCATCCGCACCAGGCACATCGCGGTCGACGAGACGCTCGTCGACCTCGCCGCCGAGGCCGCGCAGAAGGCGCTCGCCGCGAGCGGGCGCCAGGCCCACGAGGTCGACCTCGTGGTGGTCGCCACCTGCACGGCGGTCGAGCGCAGCCCCAACACCGCCGCCGCGGTCGCCGCCCGGCTCGGCATCACCGCCCCGGCCGCGTACGACATCAACACCGTCTGCTCGGGCTTCTCGTACGCGCTGGCCACCGCCGACCACGCGCTGCGGGCCGGCGCGGCCACCCGGGCCCTGGTGATCGGCGCCGAGCGGATGTCCGACACCATCGACTGGACGGACCGCTCCACCTGCGTGATCTTCGGCGACGGGGCCGGCGCGGCGGTGGTGGAGGCCGTTCCCGACGAGCAGGCCGGCATCGGCCCGGTCGTGTGGGGCTCGGAGCCCGCGAAGGGCGACGCGGTGGTCATCACCGGCTGGGACCCGACCATCAGCCAGCAGGGCCAGGCGGTGTTCCGCTGGGCCACCACCCGGATCGCCCCGCTGGCCCGCGAGACCTGCCTCAAGGCCGGGCTGGACCCGTCCGAGCTGCGCGGCTTCGTCGCGCACCAGGCCAACCTGCGGATCATCGACGCCATCGCGGCCAAGCTCGGCACCGCCCCGGACGCGGTGATCGCCCGCGACGTGGTGGACTCCGGCAACACCTCGGCCGCCTCGATCCCGCTCGCCCTCAGCAAGCTCGTCGAGCGCGGGGAACTGCGCTCGGGCGACCCGGTGCTGCTGTTCGGCTTCGGCGGCGGTCTGGCGTACGCCGGCCAGGTGGTGCGCTGCCCGTAGCGCGCCGGGCGCGCGTCCGACCCGGACAGACAGCAGTGGGGCGCCGGAATCCGCGGATTCCGGCG
>NZ_JBEYFP010000905.1:0-2248 GCF_040634455.1 Kitasatospora sp. NPDC007106 | reverse complement strand
GAAGAACACCGACATGAAGAGCGCGAGCGCCGCGCCGGTCGCCACCTCGACGACCCGCCCGGCGCCGCTGACGGCGGTGCTGATCAGGGTCGAGCGGTGCTCGGAGAGGAAGTCGGTGACCTTCTTCTGGAGATCGTCGAAGGTCTCGTGGGCGATGTGGAAGGGGGAGCCCTCGAGGGCCCTCTCCAGCCGGTCCAGGCCGCCCTGGAACTCGTTGGTCAGACTGGACAGGTCGTTCGCGACGGTCTCGCCGATCAGCGCCAGCAGCCCGGCCGGGACGAGCAGTGCCACCGCCAGCCCGGCCAGCACCGCGAGCGGGCGGGGGAGGACCCGGGCGCCCAGGTCGACCAGGGGCCGCACGACCGAGGTGATCACCAGCGCGAGGAACCCGGCCAGTGTGATCAGGTGGAACTTCCCCAGCACCGCCAGCACCAGGTACCCGGCCGCGGCGACGACCAGCAGCCGCCACGCGTAGTCGGAGAGGTGCCGCAGCCCGGGCGGCGCCCCGGTACCGTCCGCCGTGCGGCGGTCGGGCCGTCCGCCCCCGGGTCTCCTCACCGGCATGCCGCACCGCCGGTCGCTGCCCCCGCCGTTCCCGCCCGCCGGGTCGCCGTCCTCCGCGCCGCTGCCTGCCGGTTCGCCGTCCGTGGCGCCGGGGCCGGTCGGGCGGGGGAGCGGCGGAGGGGCCCGGGAGGGCCGGGGTGCGAAAGCGACATGAACCCTGGATAGCGGGTGGAGCGCCGTCCGGGCTGTTCCCGCGCCGACGGGCGCCCGCCCTCCGGCCGATCCTTCACCCGCGGGGCGCCGCCCGCCGGTCCGGAGGTGAAGGGCCGGCCCGCCGCCCTGCTCGTGGCCTCCACCGCACTCCTCGGCCTGCTGCACGCCAACCTCGAACGCAGCGTCGAGAGCGGCGCCCGCGAACAGGCCGTCGCCGTCGCCCGGCTGGCCGCCGACGCCCGGCTCACCCCGCTGCTCCCGCTCGACCACGGCACCGACTTCGTCCAGGTCGTCGACGAGAACGGCCGGGTGCTGGCCGCCAGCCAGAACCTGGCGGGCCGCCCCGCCGTCACCCCCGTCGGCGGTCCCGACGGCCACACCACCTTCGACCTGCGACCGTTCGGCGAGGAGCACCGCCAGCGGGTCGCCACCGTCACCGCCACCACCCCGTCCGGCCAGGTCACCGTGCACGTCGGCTCCTCGCTGCGCACCGTCGACACCGCCCAGCACGTCGCCGCCGGCGCACTCCTCGTCCTCTGCCCGCTGCTGCTGCTCACCGTCGGCGTCCTCACCTGGCGCACCACCGGCCGCGCGCTCGCCCCGGTGGAGGCGATCCGCGCGGGCGTCGCCGCCATCGGCGACCGGCACCTGGACCTCCGGGTCCCCGTACCGGCCGCCGACGACGAGATCGCACGGCTGGCGGGCACCATGAACGCCATGCTGGCGCGGCTGGAGGCCGCCGGCGCACGCCAGCGCCGCTTCATCGCGGACGCCTCGCACGAACTGCGCAGCCCGCTGGCCGTGCTGCGCACCCAGCTGGAGGTCGCGCTGGCCCACCCCGATCCCGAGGTGCGCACCACTCTGCTCGAAGGCGCCCTGGAGGACACCGACCGGCTGCAGGCCCTCGCCACCGACCTGCTGCTGCTGGCCCGGCTCGACTCCGCCGGGCCCGACCGCTCCGCCGACTCCTTCGACCCCCTCGATCCGGTCGACCTCGCCGAACTGGCGGTGGGCACCGTGCGGGCCCGGGCCGGTGACCCGCACCCCGTCGGCCTCGACCTGCCGGACGGCGTCGCGGTGGTCGGCAGCAGGCTGTGGCTCGGCCGGCTGCTGACCAACCTGCTCGACAACGCCCAGCGGCACGCCGACCGGGACGTCACCGTCCGCGTCCATCGCGAGGACGGCACCGGGTACGCCGTCCTGGAGGTCGCCAACGACGGCCCCGAGGTCGCACCCGAGGACCGCGAGCGGATCTTCGAACGGTTCACCCGGCTCGACGACGCCCGCAGCCGCGACCACGGCGGCGCCGGACTCGGCCTGCCGATAGCCCGCGACATCGCCCGCCACCACGGCGGCGACCTCACCCTCGCCCCCGCCCCGGGCGCCACCGTCTTCCGCACCCGCCTCCCGCTCGCCCCCGCCCGCAGCTGACCCGACCCGGCACACCACAGATAGGAAGACCAAACGTCTGAACTCCAGTCAACCCTAGACTTATCTCGTATGGATTAGTAATCTTGTAAAATCGGGTGTG